>DLFY01000264.1:18609-24036 GCA_002482415.1 Phycisphaerales bacterium UBA7708 | reverse complement strand
GGCGTGATGGACAAACTGACCGAAGCGGTTGCCTCGCGTATTCAGAAGAAACTGCCCTTTGCCCCCGCGGAAGCGATTATTCACTCGGTACCGCTGGAGGTCGGTCAGGCCAAGGGCGGTGAAGTGGATGTAATTGTGATGGCGGCCCAGCGGGAGAAAGTGGATCGTCATCTGGCGATTTATGAAAAGGCGGGACTGGATATCGGCGGGATGAGTGTCTGGCCGATGGCGCTGATCAACAGCTATCGGCGTTTTTTCTGCCGGCGCAAGAATGAACAGGATCGTATTGTGATTCTGATGGATATCGGGACACGGCACTGCAACGTGGTCATTGGCCGGGGCGGTGAACTGCTGTTTGCGCGTGTGATTCCGACGGGGTATGTGCATCTGAGCCAGGGGCAAATGGTTCAGCGGCTGATAGCGGAAATCGATGCGTGCTGCCGGTATTTCGAGACGATTGCCGGCAAGGTCCCGATTGAACGGCTGCTGCTGCTGGCGGGGCGGAATGTGGATAAAAGCATCTGCGACAAGATGGCGGAGCTGGCCCAGAAGATGCAGATTCCCGCACAGGTCGGGGATGTGCTGTCGGCCATTGACGTCAACCCGGATTCGGACTGCATGGTGGACCGGCGGAATGTGAATGTGGACTGGGCGACAGCATTCGGGCTGAGCCTGGAAGGCGCGGGCAAGAACTGACCCGTCCCAAAAGCGAGATTGATATTCGGCCTTGTCTGTCAGCCGAAGCGAATTTAACGATAAATGAATCCGTAACAGGAATACGCTGAAGAGGTAAACCTATGGCAACTATTAATTTTGTACCGAACGATTACATTCAGCAGCGGCAATCCAGCCGGGCGAACCTGATGTACCTGACGCTGCTGGCAGCGCTTCTGGGCGGCATCGGAGTCACATTTTCGGTAATCAAGATGCGGCAGAGCGTCGTCGGGCGGGAACTGGCTGCCATCAATGCCAAGATGATGGAGGCCAAGGAGCAGATTACCCAGCTGGAAGAGCTTAAGACCAAAGGCAAGACCATGATGAAAAGCATGGTGATGACTGCCGAACTGCTGGAACCGGTTCCCCGCAGCGTGGTACTGGCGTGCCTGACCAACAACATGCCGTCGGGTGTATCGCTGCTGGAAATGCAGCTTGTGGAAAAGGAAAACAAGGTTCTGGCGGCTCCCGCGGCCAAATCTGTGGCGGCAGCGGCTCCCGCAAAGACTACACAGTATCAATCCGCAGCGGCCAAGAATCAGAAAGCAGCAGCGCCCGAGACCAAAACCGTGCTTGTGAGCAATCTTGAAATTGAAGGCATCGCCCCCAGCGACATTGAAGTGGCTTCCTTCATCGCCAGCCTGAGCGGATCGATTCTGCTGGACAGTGTCGAGCTGGTTCAATCCAAGGAACAGGATATCGACGGGGTTAAATTCCGCCAGTTCCGGCTTCGCACCTCGCTGAAATCCAACCTGACGCTGACCAAGGAGGATATTTCCAAGATTCGCAAGAAACGGGAAGAAATGATATAAACCGCACGGACCGACGGACAGGCATTCAGTATAAAGGACCAGAACCATGACCAGTGGAATTCGACATATTATCTTTTTTGCCCTGATTATCGCGATGGCGTATATCTCCTGGGCGTACATGATCAAGCCGGCCAACGCGGCCCTGGCACAGGAGCGCACGATGGTGGAACAGAAACAGGCCAAGCTGCTGGAACTGGACCGGGCCAAGAGCACCGCCAGCGATCTGCATGCTCAGCTCAAGCGGGTGGAGGAGGCAATCCAGGTGTTTGAAAGCAAGCTGCCCCCCAAGAGTGAGATTCACACCGTGCTGGAGAATGTGACGCTGATAGCCCAGAAGAACGGACTGACGCCCAAAACCATCAGCGCCCTGAAGCCTTCCAATAAAAACGGATACATCGAGCAGCCTCTGAAGATGGAGCTGCACGGCGATTTCAATTCGTATTATGCGTTCATGCTGGAACTGGAGCGGCTGGACCGCATTACCAAGATTCGTGAGCTGACGCTGAAGAAAAAATCCCAGTTTGAAGGTCAGACGGAAGCGACTTTTGTGATGAGCATTTTCTTCATGGATTCCAAGAATTGACGGCGAATGAAACAAACTGGAATCGCAAACAGCACTAATTGACGCGTTGAAAGGATATATTATGCTTTCGTTTCTTAAAGACGGTCAGACCCTTCCCGCATCCGCGGATATGAACCCTTCCGACACCAGCGAGGGTTCGGTAACACGGCAGGAGGATTACCTGACGGTGGCCGGACACAGCAAAAAACTCAAACAAAGCACCATTCTGCTGATCGCCCTGTTTGCCATCGGCGGGATCAGTGTGCTGCTGATGGTCAAGAAAGCGACTCCTTCGCAGGCCGCGGCGGCCCAGCAGAAAGAAGAGCAGTTGGAAATTGAGACGGCTATTGCCCAGCTTTCAGGGATGCAGAGCGAGGTCAACAAGGAAATGAAAAATGTGACCGGTCGGCTCAATCACCTGTCGGAGGTGGGACAGATTGACGTCAAGGATCTCAAGAAGAATCCCTTTACGCGGGAAATGACCTCCGGCGAAATCAGCCTGGACAACCGGACGCAGATGCAGATTCTGATGGAGCAGGCCCGCAAGCAGGCGGCCGGGCTGGAACTGTGGAGCATTACGGCGTCGCCCCGGGGGGCCTGCTGCATGATTAACGACAAGGTGCTTTATGCCGGGGATGAAATCAACGGCTTTAAGGTGTCCGAGATCGGCAAACAAAAGGTAACTCTTGAACGCGACGGAGCACGCGTGGAATTGAAGATGAATTAATGCGAAGGCTATTCGGAAAAAAACAGGACCGGCGGGGCGAAGACTTTGCCGCGGTGATGGATCTGCAGGCCGGGCAGACCGAACTGGCGCCGGGTCTGCGCAATCTGTATTCTCCGGCGTCCACCGTCAAGACCCATGTACGGGATATCGCCGACGTTCTGGGCGAAGAACAGGTTCTCAGCGCCGAACAGCTTGAAAGCCTGCGGAATGAACAGCAGCGGGGCCATGTGGACCTCGATAAATACCTGCAGAAGCTGGGCATCAGCAAAGACGATGTCCTTCGTTCCAAGGCCAGACTGTACGGATTTGAGTTTCAGAAGATCAGTCCCAGCGACGTGGATAAGGCGGCGTTTGACAAGCTGGAACTGAATTATATCCGCACGAACCTTGTGCTGCCGTTTGCGATTCGGGACGGCGTGCTGATGGTCGGGACCAGCGACCCGTCGAACGTATTCGGCATTGATGATGTCAAGCGTCACGTCGGGATGCCGGTGGATGTAGTCGTCTGCAGCTCGGAAGATGTTCTGGCGGTCTGCGACAAATTCGACGAATCCAAGTTCAATTACAACGTCGATGAAATCATGGGCGACATGGGGGAAATCGAAGTTGTCCAGGATATCGACGAGGGCAGCGCCGAAGACCTGGAAAAAAGCGCCGGCGAATCGCCGGTCATCAAGTTTGTCAATTTCCTGCTGACCAACGCCTTGCGCGAGGGGGCCAGCGATATTCATATCGAACCCAAGGAAAAATACACCAAGATCCGCTATCGTATCGACGGGGTGCTGTTCGATTCCCAGCAGGCGCCGGCCAAGATGCATCCGGCGATTGTCTCGCGTCTGAAGATTATGGCCAACCTGGATATTTCCGAGCGGCGCATCCCGCAGGACGGCAAGATTGCCGTGATTATGGGCGGACGCAACGTGGACCTGCGCGTGTCGGTGCTGCCGTGCAGCCACGGCGAAAAAGTCGTCGTGCGTCTGCTGGACAGCAAGAGCATCATGCTGGGGCTGGATAAAAGCGGCATGGAGCCCCGGGTGCTGGATGCATTCCTCGAACAGATCAACCTGCCTCACGGGATTCTGCTGGTGACAGGCCCCACCGGGTCGGGTAAAAGCACCACGCTGTATTCGGCGCTGGCCCAGATCGACAGTCAGACGATGAACGTCTCGACGGTGGAAGACCCTGTTGAATACAACCTCGAATATACCAACCAGGTCCAGGTCAATGAGAAGACCGGCATGACGTTCTCGGCGGCGCTGCGAAGCCTGCTGCGTCAGGACCCGGATATCATCATGATTGGTGAAATCCGCGACGGCGAGACGGCACGGATTGCGGTGCAGGCGGCACTGACAGGGCATTTGGTCCTGTCCACCCTGCACACCAACGACGCGCCCAGCAGCGTCTCGCGATTAGTCAATATCGGCATCGAACCTTACCTGATAGCCGCGTCGCTGAATGGCATCCTGGCCCAGCGGCTGATTCGGCGGATCTGCAAGCACTGTAAAGAACCCTATACGGCGCCGGAGAATCTGCGGAAATACCTGGATCGGGCTAAAATTGAACCCTCGCAGTTGTTCCACGGCAAGGGCTGCGACCAGTGCCGCAACAGCGGGTACGCGGGCCGGGCGGGTATTTTTGAACTGCTGGTCGTCGATGAGAAATTCCGCGAAATCATCAACCAGGACGCCTCGGTCAACAGCATGCGGCGGGCATTTCAGGCGTCCGGCTGGCCGACGCTGTTTGATGACGGCCTGGAAAAGGTCCGAAAAGGCGTTACCACCATCGACGAAATCCTGCGGGCCACGGAAGTGTCCGGCGAAATCGGCGATGATGTTGTCAAAAGTTAACGGGAATATACCCAATGGGTATGATTATTCCGCGAGCAAAATAAGCACGTGGTTTAAGCTGCTGTACTTAGCCGCGCCGAAACGAAAATTACAAGAAGAATCAGTATAAAACCCACAGCATACAGACAGGAAACGATTATGTTTGATGTCAAAGAAATGTTGGCGATGGCCATTAAGCGGGGCGCGTCGGACGTTCATATCAACGTGGATATGCCGCCGATCATGCGCATCAATACGGAGCTGATTGTGATGGAGCTTCCGGAAGTCAGCCAGGAGATGGCGCGGCAGATGGTGCTGGATATGGTCGGGCCAGACAAGCTGAAGGTCTTTGATGAAAAGCGAGACCTGGACTTTTCGACCATGCTGACCGACGGCAGCCGTTTCCGCGTCAATGCGCACTGGCAGAAGGAAACCGTAGCCATTTCCTTTCGTGCCATTTCCAACAAGATCCCCAACATCGACGACCTGCATCTGCCACCGATTGTCAAGGAGCTAACGGACCTGCCGCGCGGACTGATCCTGGTGACGGGGCATACCGGTTCGGGTAAAAGTACTTCGCTGGCGGCAATGATCAACGTCATCAATGCCAAGTGCCGCAAGCGCATTATCACGATGGAAGACCCCATCGAATACCTGCTTGAAAACAAATCGTGTATGATTGAGCAGCGTGAAGTCGGAGCCGACTGCACGACGTTCGCCTCGGGTCTGAAACACGCCCTGCGTCAGGACCCGGACGTGATTCTGGTCGGTGAAATGCGCGACCTG
>DLFY01000264.1:5666-18587 GCA_002482415.1 Phycisphaerales bacterium UBA7708 | reverse complement strand
TGGTGCTGTCCACCCTGCACACCATCAACGCCTCGCAGACGGTGGAACGTATTATCGATATTTACCCGGCCAGCCAGCAGAACCAGATTCGTGCCATGCTGTCCAATACGCTTCAGGGTGTGATTTCGCAGACCCTGTTCAAACGGATTGACAAGCCCGGCATGGTGCCGTGCGTGGAAATCATGCTGTGTACCTCGGCGGTACGCAACTGCATTCGTGAAAACCGGATTTATGAAATACCCAATATCATTGAGACCTCGCGCCGGCTGGGGATGCAGACGATGGACTACAGTATTCAGCAGATGTATCTGGCCGGGTTTATCGACCGGGATGAAGCCATCCTGCGGTCCAGCAACCCCGGCAAGATGGAACGCCTTCTGCCGCCTAAACCGGGACAGGTTTCGAATGCGGCAATGGCCGAGGCCACGGCGGAGTAGCCCCGACCGGACCCGAAGAACACGGATATCCGTGGACTGAAATAATAACGGAGAAACACAATGGCAACAGCCGTCAAAAATGCACCGAAAAACGCCGCAGCGGGCACGCAGCCCGGACCCGGCAATCCAGGCAAATCGGGCGGATTCAGCATTGAATTCGGTCCCAGCAAAAAAGATATTCTGAACTTCACCAATCAGCTTGCGGTGATGATTCGCGCCGGCATCAGCCTGCAGGATGCGCTGGAATCCATCGGCACCCAGATTCAGAAACGAAAATTCCGGGCGATTGTGATGGACCTGAAAAACCGGATTGAGTCCGGTGAAAGTTTTTCACAAGCCCTCGGCCAGCATCCGGAAGTGTTCAGCAACCTGTATATCAATATGGTGGCCGCGGCCGAAATCTCCGGATCGCTCAGCTCCATGCTGCAGCAGCTTGTGGAATACCTGGACCAGGAAGCCGACACACGCAGCCAGGTCATCAGCGCCATGGTGTATCCCATTATCATCGGCGTGATGGCGGTGACCTGCGTGACGTTCCTGCTGACCTTTGTTCTGCCGCGGTTTCTGGTGGTGTTTTCGGGCAAGGAGCATCTGTTGCCGACGCCTACCAAGCTGATTATGGCCGCCAGCGGCGGCATGCGCAATTACTGGTTTATCGTGTTTCCCGCCATCGGCGGTTTGATTATGGGATTCTGGTATTTTACGTCGCGCACCGATGTCGGAAAAGCATGGTGGGATCGCACCAAGCTGCGCATCCCGCTGCTGAAAAACCTGTGCCGGAGCCTGTATATCACCCGCAGCATGCACACGATGGGTGTATTGACCAATGCAGGCGTGCCGATTCTGGATACGATTTCAATTACCGCCCACATCACCGGCAACGTGCTCTATGAAACGATGTGGAAAGGAGTTCATGAAGCGGTGCGGCAGGGCAAAAAAATCGCCGCCAGCCTGGGCAGCTATAATCTGATGCCAGGCAATGTCGTGCAGATGATTCAGTCCGGCGAGGAATCCGGCACCATGGGTGAAGTGCTTAAAGACATTTCCGAATTCTACGCCCGCGAGCTGAAAACCACCATCAAGACCGTAACCAGCATGATTGAACCTCTGATGATTGTGGTGATGGGTGTGCTGGTGGGCTTTATTGCGATGAGTATTATTCTGCCCATCTTCAAGATGTCCAGCGTGGCCTCGGGCAAATAGGCCGGGTGCTGGTCGATCATAGAAAGGGGTATCATCATGAATACGATGCGACATAAAACCGGATTTACGCTGCTGGAAGCCCTGCTGGCGGTCATGCTGATCGGGCTGGCCGTGGCGGGACTGGTCGCGTCCAGCGGAGCGTTTACCCAATACAACGCCGCGGGTGTGGATTTGAGCACAGCGGAATTTCTCATCGAGGAAATCCGTGAGCTGACCGCCCCGCTGCCGACGGTGGACCCCACCGGGGGCACCACAACGTTTGGCGCCGAAAGCGGTGAAACCGCCGTCGGCAATTATGACGACCTGGATGATTTCCATAACCGGTCTTTCAGTCCGCCGATTGATGTCAGCCGGACCGCCATGCCGGAGTTCTCGGCTTTCACGCAGCAGGTCACCGTGCAGAACGTCAGCACGGCCAACCTGACTCAGGCGGTCAGCAACCACAGTACGGATTTATACCGCGTGACCGTGACCATTACCAAAAACGGGCAAACCGTCAGTTCGGCAAGCTGGATTCGTGCCCGCTATTAACCGAGAGGCTGTTCCATGAAAACGACTCAGAAAAAAACAGGTTTCACCCTCGTTGAAATGCTGATGGCGCTGGTCATCCTGGCGATGCTGATGACGGCGGTGGCCGTGGCATTTGATGCGTCGGTAACAAATTTTCAGGTCAATGAAGGCATTTCCAAGACGATGAATACGGCTCGGGCGGCCCTGCTGCGGATTACGACCGAACTGCGAACCGCCCAGGGCGTGGCGGTCATCGGCACCGGCGGCGATCCCGACAACAGCCAATGCAGCCTGATTGCTTCGGATGGACGCAATATTACGTATCGCTACAGTGCCGATGAGAAAATACTGTACCTGGACGACAACACCAGCGGCAACAGTTATGCCCTGTGCCGCAATGTCAATAGCATAACGTTCAACCGGGCCCTGGTTCCCGCCAGCAGTCCCGCAGCCGTACGTAATGTGCGTATCCTGCTGTCGGTTGAAGACGACCTTGCCAAAGTCAATCAGACGCTGGCCGCCGCCGCAGTCGTTCGCAGGAATTTGAATTAATTCGGACGGGTCAAAACCGGTCTCATCCGTCATCCCCCCTGTTATCTCAGGGATATTCCGAGTCCCTGTGCACATCCATTCCCTGCTCCATTTTTCACTGGACTTAACGGCTCTGGATTGCTATGTTTGAATAAGGTTCTTTGAAACCAGGAGAATCGATTTGTCGTATTTAAATAGCAGGAGCCAAAGCTGAAAGGATGCTGTATGAGAAACCTGAATTACTTCATCGTATTTTCCGTATTTACTTTATTGACAGTATGTTGCGCATCATGTTCTGATGTTGCTATTACGGGGCGAAAACAATTCAATATTGTTCCGGATTCGACCTTGAACAGTATGGCGGCCACCGAATACGGTCAATTCCTGTCTGAAAACAAGAAAAGCACGAATGCCGAACAGACCGCCATGGTGCAGAAAGTCGGTACTCGAATCGCCAGTGCGGTGGAAACCTACTGCAATGCCAACGGGATGGCCGACCGAATCAAAGGGTACAACTGGGAATTCAACCTCGTGGAAAGCGAGGAAATCAATGCCTGGTGTATGCCCGGCGGCAAAGTGGTCTTTTATACCGGCATTTTGCCTGTTACCAAAGATGAGACGGGGCTGGCGGTGGTAATGGGGCATGAAATCGCTCATGCGGTTGCCCGACACGGCGGGGAGCGAATGAGCCAGGGACTTCTGATCGAGATGGGCGGCATGGCTCTGAGTGAAGCCGTTGCCTCGCGTCCGGCGGCAACCCAGGAATTGTTTATGAAGTCCTACGGGATTGGGGCGAATGTGGGGTATTTGCTGCCTTACAGCCGTCTGCAGGAAAATGAGGCCGACCGGCTGGGATTGATTTTTATGGCGATGGCGGGGTATGACCCGCAGGCCGCGGTGGGCTTTTGGGAACGGATGGCAAATCAGGGCGATGCTACACAGAAACCCCCGGAGCTGCTGAGCACTCACCCTGCCGACCAGACCCGCATCAACAACCTGAAAAACTTCATGCCCGAGGCGATGTCATATTATAAAGTCGGTCAGAGCAAGACCGTTCAGACAGCCCCCGCTTCGATTGCCGCCAATACGGCTTCCAGCCAGACAGCGACTCAATCGACCGCCTCGGAAATCACCACGAAGAAATCCGAGACCCCGCAATCCACGGGAAGCTGGAAAGATATCATCTTTGGCCCCAGCAAAGAAAAATAACCACAGGGCAGTTTAAACCAGGTCGTCATCCTGCCGCAGGTCGATGCCCTCATCGCTGAAATCAAGGGGAATGGGTAATCCCTGAATAATGGCCTGCACCGACTCCGGAATCTCCGGTTTTTTAGGATTTGCAGAGGTATGCTTGGCGAGCATTTTGACTGTTGCAGCAAATTTCTTATCGAGCGGAGCAACAAAAGTCTGCACCGGCAATTCAGGTCCGCCGGGAATGGTCAATTGATAAGCATGCAGGGTCAGACGGTCAATCAGCGAGGGCTCATCCTGGTCTCGGGACAGATTATAATGTGATTTAAAGGATGATAAATAAATAGGGGCGTTGTCGGCATAGAGGGGGTCAATGGCCAGGGGGAATCCTTTGTGAGCAAAATGAATACGGATTTGATGGGTTCGGCCGGTAATCGGCATAGCCGCGATGAGGGTCAGCGATCCCATCGGCAATAGTACCCGATAGAACGTCTTGGCTTTTTTGCCGCGCCAGGAATCGATGCGAACCGTTTGAATCTTATCGCTTTTGGAAATCGGGGCAGTGATAAATCCCTGTTCTCGCGGCAGTTGTCCACGGATGATGGCGAGATAAACCTTGCGGGCCTGGTGTTTGGCAAAACAGCGGCTATAAAAACTTTGGGCAGGGAGGTTTTTGGCCAGCAGCATCACGCCGGAGGTATCTTTATCCAGCCGGTGTACCAGCCGCAAATCCAGTTCCCGTCCGGCCTGACGCGACAAAAGCTGTCGAATATCGGCCGCCCCGCTGCGGTCGGCGGTAACCGAGACACCGGTGGGTTTATTAATCAATAACTTATCCACATCCTCGTGAATAATCATAATATCTTTTTGAGCCATAAATACTCCTGNNATTATACACCGTATTGCGAAAAATTCCATCGTGTAAGTCTGGAAACCCAACATTTTGAATCCCGCAAATTGAAAAACTAACCATTTGCTGCTCTTATGACAAATTGCTTGAAACAGACAGGGTATTTTACGTATAATAAACAAAGAGGTGTAGTATGCGAACTATCTTAATCACAAAAACGATAGGCCTGCAACACCAGAGCAGAACACCTGATACGAGTCATAGAAGCTTAATCGTACAGATTCAGGCATATCCGACTGTTTTTTATCCGCATCAAACTGTTGTTTTCAGCTCCTGTTTTATCCCATTTCAAACTGTTATCATTCAATATAACCCCTCAATCGGCCCTGAATCCGGCCACTATCATAAAGGAGTACGATTATGAGCGTATTGGAATATCTGAATATCCGTCGGACCCCCTATCGCGTCACGGAGCATAAACCCGTTTATTCGGCACGTCAGTTGGCACGGATCGAGCATGTCAGTCCCCGGCAGGTAGCCAAGCCGGTAGTGATAGAAGCCGACGAGAAACTGTATTTGTGTGTTTTGCCGGCGGATCGTATCGTGGATTTATACGCCTTGCAGCATCATCTGAAGGCTAAAGAAGTCAAGCTGGCCGACGAACAGCAGCTCAAGGCTGTTTTCCGAGATACTGAACTCGGGGCCGAGGCGCCACTGGGTCAGCCGTATGATTTGCCGGTGCTGCTGGATAAGTCACTGACCAAAGACAGGGAGATTGTCTTTTTGGCCGGCTCGCATCGCAAGAGCATCTGGATGGATATGGAAGAATACATGCGTCTGACAGAGCCGGAGATTCTGAGTTTCAGTCTGCCGGATGAGTGGCCGCCAGCCAGCGACTGGCCGGGGCTGAACCCGTTCTGGCCGGATGGTTTTATTTATTAGCCGAATGATCCGTGGATTGCTCCAGCATATCACTATAGGACCGCTCCAGCAGATCATCCCTGCGAATGCCGAACAGGTCTAAAAACATCTGACATTGCGCGCGGAGTTTTTCTGTGCCGATGGACAAATCAGAATCAATGGCTTCAATCTCCACGAAACTGCCGAGGCCTTCGACCTGGTCTATATGAAATTTGATATTCTCGATAAAATAAATCTCCCGCCGCTTGATGACTTCCACCCGCAGCCCCAGTGCCGCAGTGAGTAATTCTTTCATTGCCGGGCCATTGGGACATGGATAGAGCCAGACATCCGCCTGTTTGGGTCCGGACTGATCGGGGCGGCGATAATAAATCAGGGCGTTTTCAATGGTACCCTGCCGCAGTTTCAGCCGGCCGGCGGGGACTTTAAAATACGTATCGATTTGCGTATCGGTACCCACGAAGCGGGCATTATGCTGCTGGAGTATCCGGCGGATATGCTGGGGCTCGGTGCAGCGGGCTTTGATTTCGATATTCAGATGTGCCATTTACGCCCCGGCATAAATGGCCTTGATTTCATCGGCGATGATTTCAATTCCCTGTTGCACGACAGGCTCTTTCTGCGAATAGGTCATGCGGATGCACTGATGTTTGTGGGGCCAGTCGTCATGTTCCAGGCCGGGGAAGAAATAATG
Source organism: Phycisphaerales bacterium UBA7708 (assembly GCA_002482415.1). Classification (GTDB taxonomy): domain Bacteria; phylum Planctomycetota; class Phycisphaerae; order Sedimentisphaerales; family Anaerohalosphaeraceae; genus Anaeroglomus. The sequence goes on along the minus strand of DLFY01000264.1, from coordinate 12,250 downwards.
GCCCGAGATGACCAGTACGCCGCGCTGCTTAAGCCGCTGGTACAGCCTGGCGCTGGGGATGGGCAGATCCTTGAACCACAGCCACAGGAATATCGCACCCTCGGGTTTATGCATGCAAAAGTCGATGCCGTCCAATTTGTCCCGCAGCAGACCGACGGCGGCCTGCATTCGCTGATGATAGAACGGGCGGACAACGGTTTGGCTCAGCTCGATAATCCGCCGGCTCTGGATGAGATTCAAGGCCAGGGCAGGGCCGATGCTGCCGGGCGCCAGGCTCATAACCGCGGTGGTTTCGCTGATAGCCCGGATGACTTCCGGCGAGGCGACCACGATGCCGGTGCGTGCGGCGGGCAGACCCAGCTTGGACAGGCTCATACACAAAATGACGTTTTCATCCCAGCTCAGCGTTGCCGGTTCGAATAAAATGCCCGGAAACGGCAGGCCATAGGCATTGTCGATAATCAGCGGCACACCCGCGGCACGCGTCATAGTCCGCAGACGGGCGATTTCATCGTCGGTCAGGACATTACCCGTGGGATTGGTCGGACGCGATACACAGACCGCACCGATATCCGGCCCGATGTTCAGATTGTCAAAATCGATATGATATTTGAATTGTCTGTTGTCCAGAAATTCCATGCGGGGACGGACGGAGGCAAAGAGAGATTGCCCCGGGGCAAAGCCGATGTCGGCATAACCGATATATTCGGGCGCCAGCGGCAGGAGGATTTTGCGGAACGAGCCGTCGGCAAAATGGCCTGCAAACAGCGAGAACAGGACATAGAACGCCGACTGGCTGCCGTTGGTCAGGGCGATGTTTTCCGGCCCGATGGCCCAGCCATATTGCGTTGTCAGCAGTTCGGCCAGGGCGGTCAGAAAGGCCGGATTGCCTCGCGGGCCATCGTAATCACCCACGCATCGTTCATAGGTTCCCGGCTTGCGCAAGATATCTTCCATCGATTCACGGAACACTTTTTCCATTTCAGGAATATGGGCCGGGTTGCCTCCGCCAAGCATCAGCAAATCCGGACGGACACTCATCGCCTGTCCCAAATCGTCCATCAATTCGCCGATGCCCGACATTGTCAGTGCTTTTTGACCAAAGCTGGAATAGTGAAATTGCGTCATCAGGTCTCTGCGCCTTGTATTAACAGGATTCATCTGGTTTTCCGCACGTCTTTGCAAATCGAAACTAACGGCTTTCCACCGACCGTTTCAATTCTCTGCAGGACTGATAGAATTCCTCGCTGTGCATTTCCCGCAGGAACACAAATCCCCGTGTCGCCCGTATCAGGGCGCTGGAATGGTCATAGAACCAGTCGCGTCCCAGACAGGTTTTGATGGTTTGATACTGGCTGACCTGTATTTTCTGGGCCAGTTCCGAAAACGGCCCATCGTGTTCATAGCTGGGGAACGAGGCATCTTTCTGGCTCAAAAATGCATTCTGAAACGCTTCATGCATAACATTGAGCATACAGAGACTGACCGGCACATAGCAATTGGATTCCGAAGGCTCAAAGCGGTACCAGACATTGCGATATCCCCATATTTTGATATCTTTGCGGCCGGTTTTGCGTTCGTAAAGCCGCAGGGCTTCGGAAATCGCCTGGAGAACTTTGTAATGCGTATCCGGGCCGCTGCCTTCGGGGTCAAACGCCACGGTCACCACATCAGGGTTGATTTCATCGAAGGCCTTGACAATCGGCAGGACGTCCTGTTCCATCTGCGGCTCGCGGGTGAAGATATCGCCGGTGTAAAAGCCCAGACGGAGGTGGCGGACATTATCGCATTTCCAGCCGTAGTAGCCCCACAGGCATTCGGCTTCCCACTCGCGGCACATGCCTTTGAGCCGCTGCATCTCGGGTGAATCCTTCTTGCCCGGATAAGCCGCGTCAAAATAAGCATCCAGTTTGCCAAGCCGGTTATCGAGTGACACCAGCACCTCGGGGCCGTAAATCTCGACGAGGTTGCGCAGAAGACGCCGGGCACAGCCTTCCATCTTATAGGGTTCGCTGCGTGCAGCCACGCCGTCCAGATACTGCCAGACGTCGCGGTTCCGGTCCACACCGTCGTTCGGGAGGAAATAGCCGGTGGTCATCAGCCGGCGGAAGGACGGCAATTCGACACAGCGGCGCAGATTGGCCAACTGCTTTTTCATAAAGTCATTGGTCACCGACGTAAAGCCGCTGGTCAGGGTCATGAAGTAATGGGTGTTGTTTGCCTTGCGGAAATGGCGAACCACCGATGCAAAGTAGCCCAGCATCACGTCATCATGATGCGGTTCAGTATGCAGGAACCGCTTGTTGTCCTGGACATCCATGCCGGCTGCGATATTGGCAATCAGGGTATCCCGGGCCCGAGCGGTCAATGTCGAGACCGGCTCACTCATCCGGCTCAGCAGCAGCCGTCCGCAGGGATTACTCTGGCAATCCGCTTCGGTCAGGTCGGTCAGTTTTTTGTGTTTTTCGACGGCCAGATCCACCAGAATCTTGTAGCTGTCAACCGGCTGAATCTCGGGGGCGGCCTTGAGCCGGGCCAACTGGCGTTCTATCAGGTGTTTGGCGGCGCCCTGGGTGATATAAAACCGGGCATTGGGCAGTATCTGCAGGGCTGTGGCGGGGATGTGCACATCCCGCGGCGACTGGATTGCCGCGGCGGTCACACCGGCCTTGGCCTCGCCGGCGGCCAGAATCAGGGCGACACAGTCCGGATTCTGCGTAATGGTGCGCAGACCGATGGTAATCACCAGGCTCTTGCGGGCGATCTCGATACCGCCCAGGTCGGTGGACGCGGCGGCCTGTGTTTCATAATTGATCGGGCACAGGCGCGTCGTGGAGTAGTGGTCCGAGCCGCTGATATTAAAGCCAATGTGGCCGTCCGGCCCGATACCACCGAGGAAAAACCCGATACCACCCAGCGCCTGAATCCGGCGTTCATACTCCATACACCAGCCATCGATTCGCTCCAGCGCTGCTTTCTGTTTCTGCTCAAGGATATTGTGGGCAAGCCGATACCGCAGGGTTAAATCGACCTGGCCATCAGGCCAGATATCGGTAAGGGTTTCATCGTCGGTCAGCCCCAGTCGGGAGGCATCCATCAGCAGGGCTTTGGCCGGATCGAGGCCGAATCCCTGAATATAAAACGTATTGACGTAGTAATAAAAGCTGTTATGCCGCGAGGATTCCATCGGATAAAATTCGTCGATCTGGACAAAATGCAGACTTTTCATGTCGGGGCGACGGGCAGGATCCACACCCAACTGCTCAAGTTCGGCCTGCACCTCGGATAAGTCCCAGTTTTTCAGAAAATACTGAACCCATTTGATGAAATGTTCCGGGGTCTTGCCGGTCGGCAGCGAAATGACTCCGCCGGGATGGTCCTGAACCCATTCCAGAAAACGAACCGCCGACAGCTTGCCCAGCGCCGGGAAATATTCCACGACAATCGTCGGAATTTTTTCCGTGGGCGGATAAATAGCCTCGAATTTCGAGGTCTTCAATGCAATTTGTTCCGTTTTAGACAGACCATACCCCCCGCCGCTTTGTTGCGTTACTTCCTGAACCATTCGATTTTTCCTGTATTATATAAACTTTGTTTTCTCAGGAACGACCCTCGGATGAACAACCCGGCACGCCGGATTATTTTCCGAGCACAGCAGCCATCTGTTTCTCGTTCCTGCATATAGACTCAAATAACGTCAGTTGCGTCCGGCAGCGATCCAGATTATGCCCCGGGCGATGCGTCGAAAAATACCAGTCGCCTTCAAAGAAATCCGTCAGAAAGCGAGTAGCCATAATCAGCGGGAACATCTTGGCTCCCAGCATCAGACTTTCGATTTCTATATCGGTCAGCATACCCGCTGTGCCGTCCAGATAGCCTTTGGCAATTGCTTCAAAACGATCCATCTGCACGGCAATCCCGGACAAATCGGTCTGGTCCTCTTGCGACTCGCTGACGGTCGTTCGCACCTGGTCGCCAAAATCATAGGCCGCCACGCCGGGCATGACCGTATCCAGATCAATTACGCAAATCGCCTCGTCGGTTGCCTTATCAAACAGGACATTGTTGACCTTGGTATCGTTGTGTGTGGTTCGCAGCGGCAAGGCACCGGTCCGAATCCATTCGGCCATTTTTTCAAAAATATCGGCATTCTTCAGAATCAGATCGGCTTCCGGGCGCGCCTCTTTGACTCGTCCGACTTTATCTTTTTGAATCGCCTCGGTCAGGCGCTGATAGCGTTTGACGCCGTTGTGAAAATCAGGGATGGTTTCCTTGAGCGGCGGGCCCTCGATATCGGCCAGATTTTTCAGGAAATTGCCGAACGCCCGGGCCGATTGATAAATCTGCCGGGTGGTTTTGGGCACCTCGACGGTATAGCTGCCCTGGACATACCAGCACAGCCGCCAGCATTTGCCCTGTTCATCTTTAAGATACAGCCCTCCGTCGCGCGTGGGGATAAATGCCATGGTCCGCCGACGCACTTCACTCGGCGGTAATTTTTTGGCCAGATGGGTCGTTACCCGATGGATGTTCTCCATCAGGGCATCGGCATCTTTGAATACCAGCGTGTTGACCTCCTGAAGCACGTAGTGGTTCTGCACAGTGCCTTGTTTGGCCGTCAGCAGATAGGTTTTATGCAAATGACCGTTGCCCAGCGGTTTAGCTTCAACCGCCTGCCCATCAATCATAAAACGCTGTGCGATACCCAATAATTCGTTCATGGCAACTCCCTGTGTTTAACGTTAGAACTGCCGGCGGGGATACGCTTTTATCCCCAGAGATTCTCCGGATAGACACCTTCACGGATTTTGCTGCGAATGCCGTTTTGCGAGGTTGGCAGGTCTTCCTTGTAGGTAATTCCAAACCAGCTTTCACGGGCGGCCAGCACGCGGCATTTTTTGACCCCTCTGGTAATCAGTCCGCCTACCGCAAACGGCAGATAATATTCGGCTTTCAGATCGGTTGCTTTTTGTGACAGAAAATCACGAAATTCACTATCCAGATATCCAAAGATATCCGGCCCGAAACCCCAGAAATTCATCGATACCACGGTATCATTGGTCAGAAAATGGCTTGTGCCGTTTTCATCCACAAATTCGGCTCCGCCATCCCGTTTTTCCAGCTTCGTGCGTTCGACGATGCGTTTGAGATACCCGTGTGAGTCACTTTCACAAATCCCACGGCTGACTGTTCCGAAATCCGACAGCGTGTTGCCCAGCGGGTAGCCCACCATGGCATAGTCATTGAGGCGTCCCTGAGCCAGACTGGTCAGGTGCTTATTCATCATTTCAAAGGCTGACGGGCCATAATAGTCGTCTGCATTGATGGCGGCAAAGGGCTCGGCAATCTTGCTGCGAGCCACGAGCACCGCATGGCCGGTTCCCCAGGGCTTTTGACGGCCTTCGGGAACAGAATAACCCGCCAAACAACTATCGAGTTCCTGATAGGCAAACTCGATTTGAATCTGTGCGGCGGCTTTCGGGTTGATTTTCTGCCGGAAGCTGTCCTCAATAGACTTGCGTATCACGAAAACGATCTTGGTAAATCCCGCCCGGATTGCATCATAGATCGAATAATCCAGAATAATTTCGCCGTTGGGGCCGACGGGCTCGATTTGTTTAATCCCGCCGAAACGGCTGCCCATTCCTGCGGCCAGAATCAAAAGAGTCGTGTTGTCTTTTTTATGCATTATATTCCATCCTCTGAGAAATTAATCATACTGTGGATATTGTACACTCTGAATCCGCAGAGGCAACAGAAAATCGTTCTATCCTATAATACTTCGCGACACACCAATTTGACCCCAAAAATGAATTTTCGGAGGAATACTTTACATTCGTTATTTTTCACACTAAAATCCCGCAAAAATGATACTCCAGAAAAAGGATTGACACGGATGTCCAGACTAATTCTATCATGCATGGCGGCAATTGTGGTTTTGCTCAGCTCCTGTGTACCTCCCACGCAAACCCCCGACATCCAGCAGCCCGGCCAAACCGGAACTCCGACGGTACCCCCCGTCGTTGAAGAGCCGCCGCTGTCAGCCAATCCGCCTTCCATGTCATTTATTCATGGCTGTTATGTGCACGGACGGCGTATCGGGGATATCAACCAGCTTCGACAGTCCCGGCTGGACCAGTTCAATATCCTGTATCTCATCGCCGGGCCCGACTGGAAACCCACGGATTTCGATTTATCGTCGTCGGAGGCTATCCAGAAACTGGTCCATAATCATACGTATCCTGCGGGGCAGACCGGACTTGCGATGGCCCCGGAATTGCTCCGCCGGGCTCACAAAAGCGGCGTAAAGACGCTGTTGTCTATACAGGATGGCGAATTTCTGCCATTGGCCCAGAATCCGCACCGGCGGGCCTGTTTTGCCAAAGTGATGACAGCCTTTGTCAGGAAATACGGCTTTGACGGCATTGAAATCGACTGGGAATCCGACTTTGACCTGCCGCTTCATGCCGCCCTGATGGCCGATATCCGCCATACGCTTAATGAACTGAGCCGCTCGACATCGCGATATTATTATCTGGCGACAGCGCTGATGGCGGGGAAGAAATACTCTGCCGATCTGGCCG
>DLFY01000264.1:0-5660 GCA_002482415.1 Phycisphaerales bacterium UBA7708 | reverse complement strand
GACTGGATCAATATCATGACTTACGACATCGGCGGCGGCACCTGGGGCACCACCCCCAGCCATAACACCCCGCTGAACCGGATTAAAGAGTTGATGAATAACTGGTCGGTGTTTCCACCCGGCAAAGTGTGTATCGGGCTGGCCAATTACGGTTATTACTATCAGGGTATCCAGCCGGGTCAGAAAAGCTCGGTTCCTCTGCGAAGCATCGGCCGCTCCATTTACCATAATCAGATGGCAGCGCTGCTGGCGGCGGGCTGGACGGAAACTTTCGATAACCATGCGCTGGCCCCCTATTATTTCAGCCCCGACAGACGCGACTTTGTCAGCATCGACAACACCGTCAGCCTCGACCATAAAATGTGGTGGATTTCGCAGCGCGGCTATCGCGGCGTTTTCTGGTGGGAATTCCATTGCGACCTCGTCCCCGCCGCCCCGGGACAACGCTATGCCGAACACCCGCTCATCGACCACGTCGAAGCTAAAATCCGCGGCTATTCAAGATAGCCAACTGCACCAACAAAATTACCATACACATTCTCAAAACACAGAACATGTATGGTAATTTGTTCACATTACAATCGGCAACGGGAATCGCCGCTTGCGTTGGAATCTATCGTATTCGACTGTTTACAGCTTTTTAATCTGGATGTTTTTGAATAACACCTGCGAGCCGTGGCCAAGAAAACCGATATGGCCGCGTTCGTTGGCAAGTCCCGGATGGGCGTTGCCGTCGATGGTGCCTTTTTCAATCGCCTCGGTAATATCGGCGTCCACAATCGTGGTGCCATTGAGAATCACGGTAATGTGACGACCTTTGGCAATCACTTCTTCGCTGTTCCACTGGCCCACGGGCTTGAGATGGCCGCGTTTGGCCGGCACCACGCCGTAGATCGAGCCGTGATACTGATAGGGCTTCAGGGAGGCGTACTGCTCGGAGCTGTCGTCCAGAATCTGGAGTTCNNTTCCATCCCGCCATAAGCCGCATCGCCGTCTTTGGGGGCGCGAATGCCCAGCCCGTTATTGGCTCCCGGCGTCAGGCAGAAATCAAACTTCAGATGAAAATCAGCGTATTCCTCCGCGGCAAAAATGTTTTGTCCGCCGCGGCAGACAATCGCGCCGTCTTCGACGACATAACCTTTGACATCGCCAATCCAGCCGGTCAGGTCCTTGCCGTTAAACAGCGTCACCCAGCCGTCTTCCTGGGCCGCCGGCAGACGACGGACGAAAATATTATCGAAACAGATGCGGTGGCCGTGGCACTGCAATTCAATGGGCCCGGTCGGGAATATCGGCCGGCTGCGATCCCAGTAATTTTCCATGAGGACATTATCGACAATCAGCTTGTCGTTGAGATACACCGTCACACGCTCGCCGACCATGCGGATGAAAAACGTATTCCACACCCCGATCGGATTGTCGGCCTTGACCAGCGGCTTGGATGGATTCTTCTGGTTGTTANNTAGCCTTCGGGCCAGTCGGCCGGGTCCCAGATTTGCACCTGCGGCGAGCCGCGCAGATAAATGCCGCTGTCGCCGTGCGAATCGATCTTCCAATCGACGTACATCTCAAAATTCTCATAATCTTCGGCGGTCGAAAGGCTGAATCCGTGGCCGTCAAAAACCAGAACGCCCTCTTCAACCGACCAATGGGCCTTCATACTCTCGTCGGCTTTGGCCTGGCATTCGGCACGCTGCTGGAGCGTCAATGCCGCCCGCTTAACGGGATTATCATTGGGCGGCAGAAGCACCCCTTTCCAGCCCGTTAAATCCTGCCCGTTGAACAGGGCCGTGAATCCTTCCGGAACGGGCCGTTTGACACTGGCCGTTTTGGGCAGCGTTTCCAGATATTTCTGCGCCTGCTGTTTTAATTCATCGTTTTTAATCAGATCAATCGCCTTCTTCAGCACCCTGGCCACTTCATATCCTTCCAGCCCGCGTTCCTGACCATCGGCTGGAAGAGCAATTCTCGCCGCACTGACCGCCGCATCCGACTGAAGCAATGCATCATCCAGATATGAGGCCGCCAACTGCAAAGCAGCCGACGACCTGATCTGTCCNNGTCCGATACCCCCGAGAACCAGCCGCTTTTCTTCCGGACGACTGACTGCATCCAGGGCCTCTTTGGCCAGCTTGAGTTTATCCGCATCGGAAAGCCCGCTGGTCTGCAGCAGCTTTAGTCCACTGCGTAAAGCAAGCACCTGATGCTTCAACTCGCCCGTCTTGACAATACCCATCAGGCCATCCAGAGCCGACGCGTCCGGCCAGTCGGCCAGCGCCCGTATCCCGGCATCTTTGATTTCAGCATCCTCGCTTTTAGTCGCTTCCAGCACCGTCGTCAGGGCCTTGGCACCGCCAATCCGCCCCATACAACGCAGGACGACGGCTTTATTTGCACCCGAAACATTAGGCAGGACATCCAGCAGTGGCTGGGCCTGTTTTTCCTTATCCGCTTGGCGCGAAGCCGCCTGCACCACGGCTCGCTGCAGGGCGGTTCGTTCCTGTTCATTGGTGCTGTCCAGCATCAGCTTAATCACCGCAGGCATATCCCCCGCCCCGGCCACATCGCTCAATGCCTTCATCGCCGCCAGCCGGATGGGTCCATCCGCATCCAGAGCCTGAGCCAGCACCGCCGCACTGCAGCAGGTCGCAGACCGTCCGGCCAGCCCTTCCATCAGGGCAATCCGCGACGCCTGCGGCATCGTCTTCAATGCCTCGCCTGTTGCCAGCAGCGGCTTATCACTCGGCAGCCGCATCAGGATATCTCGTCCGGCCGCGATAATCTCCGGTTGGGCATTCTGCTTCAGGACAGCCAGTATCGGCTCAACGGCCTCCGCCGGCCCGAGTTTGGCCGCGGATGCCATCGCCGCAATCACGACCTGCGCATCTGCATTTCCGAAGGCCTTGACCACATCATCCCATGCGGATTTATCGCCGCGTTCTCCCAGCATCGCCAGAATTCGTGCAGCGAGCACCGGATTGGCCTTTTGGAGCTTATCGACCCATTGGGTCGTCACCTTCGCCCCCGGCATCGCACCGGCCATATTGACCGCTGCGGCCTGAAGCTCAACATTATCGCTGTCAGCGGCAGCCAGCACGTCGTTCATCGCCTGCTCGCCCTGCACAGAAACCACGATAGCCAGAACCTTGATCTGCTGGTGAATCGGAGCATCCGCCCCGAACTGTTTGCATATCGCAAGCGCTTTATCCTTCTGGCCCTTTTCCGCCAGCCGTTCGGCCAGCAGCAGGTAATCGTCACCCGCCACGGACTTGGCATACCCTGCGGCCTTTTTCCAGTCCGACACAATCGGCCCGGCCGCGGCTTCATCCCCGATATTGGCCAGCGCCCAGCGGGCACTTTCATGCAGGGGCTGATTATCCAGCAAGGCCGCTATCACCCCGGACGCTTTCTGCACCCGCAGTGAACCCAAGCCGAGAATCACATCCGTCTTGGCTACGGTATCCTGTTTGGCCAGAGATTCCAGCAAGGCATTGCAGGCTGCCTCGGTCCCAATCTGAGTCAACGCGGTCGCCGCCGGACTGCTCAGCCGAGCATCATTCAGATACCCCGCCAGCGCCGGCACCGCTTCATCGCCGCCGGCATATTGGAGCAGTTGNNAAATCGTCTTGCTGAACATCTCGCGCTGCTGGGGAGCGCCCTTGCCTACAGTCACCGCAAGGTCCATCAGGACCGTCCTGACCCGGCCGTCATCGCCGGAAGGCTTCACTAAATCGCATAATGCCCTGATCGCTGCAGGCCCCTGCTTGAGAAGGGTCTCACACAACGCCTTATCCTGCTCAAAGGTCTGGCCTGGGCTGGACGCTACAAGCTCGGCCACAGACTGCTGTGCCGCCCCAACCACCCCCACCATTGTGCTGATTACCAGCACCACAGATAAAATACTTACACGATATAAATTCATCTGGAGTCTCCTGATATTGATGTCAATAACAAATCGGATGCCGCATTACATACGCCACGGGCCGCGCATCGGCTGATCAATCAGACGATTGGCCTGCGGGTCGTCGATAAATTCCTGCTTGACCGGGTCAAAACGCAGCGGCCGCTGGACCTGCAGGGCAATCTTGCCCAGATTCACCAGCGTGCAGCTCCGATGGCCGTTCCGTTCATTGAGGGCAAAGGACTTGCGATTGCGAACCGCATCGGCAAAATCCGTCACCTGCGGCTCGGGCTCCGGAAACTGTGCCAGCTTCTGGCGGAGATTGGGAATATCCGATTCGAACCCCCGATACAGCTTGCCCTGGGGGCCTTCGATATAAGGACTGTTCTTGTCGCGGTCTTCACCATCGAGGATGATTTCGCATCCGTCGGCGTATTTCATCCGAATCCGCCGCCATACCCCCACCGCGTCCGGATGCTGCGGCGGCGCATCGGCCTCGATCTCCACCGGGCTGGTGTCGTCCTTGCCCAGCAGGTACTGCACCGGGTCCAGATAATGCTGGCCCATATCCCCCAGTCCGCCGCCGTCATAATCCCAGTAGCCGCGGAAGCTGGCATGCACACGATGCGGGTGATAAGGCTTGAACGGGGCAGGCCCCAGCCAGAAATCATAATCCAGCTCCGCCGGCACCGGTTCCGGCACAAGGTCGGTCTTACCCGACCAATAGCCCTTCCAGTTGAAGCCTGTGGTGCCGTTGACCGTCACTTTCAGCGGCCAGCCGAGCATGCCGCTCTGGACGAGCTTTTTAATCGGCTTGACCGTGGACCCGAAACCATAAAACTCGCTGTCGAACCGGAACCAGGTATTGAGCCGGAAGATGCGTCCGTATTTCTGAACCGCCTCGACGACCTTTTTGCCCTCGCCAATGGTACGGGTCATGGGTTTTTCGCACCAGATATCCTTGCCCGCCTGAGCAGCCGCGACTGAAATCAGGCCGTGCCAGTGCGGCGGGGTGACAACGTGAATAATATCAATATCATCCCGCTCCAGAACCTCGCGAAAGTCGCGATAGCCCTTGACGTCCGGCCCGACCTTGGCCAGCGTGCTTTGTAGATGTCCGCGATCCACATCACAGATCGCCAGCAGTTTGGCGCCCGGATAGTTCAGATGCCCCTGCCCCATGCCGCCGACGCCGATGACCGCCTTGGTCAACTGGTCGTTGGGTGCCACCACCCCCGGCCCGCCGAGCACATGCCGCGGCACTATCGTAAATCCCGCAATGACCCCCGCTCCAGCCCGTAAAAAATCCCGTCGTGTCAGTCTTGTTTTTTGCATGTGTAAGTCCTTAAATAAGTGCATATTGTATAGTGATGACACAAGGCCTGCTTTGGTTTCAAAATTGGGTTCGATTTTGTGAGGCCGCGCAGCCCTTTTATGATATCTGAAATCGTCAATCATCCCTCGACAATCGACCTCTTGCCACATCTGTTTCCAAAGAGCCGTCAAAATAACCTCACTGGCTCCGTATTGTCAGTTTTCCACCCGAAAAGTCAACACTTTATCCCGGCATTACTCCCTAAAACAGAGAATACCATCTGATTGTCAGGCAAACCAGAAATCCGGTACAAGAAAGTTCCCAGAAGGTAAAACATAAAAACCAATCATTTTCATGCTCGTTTTGATTGGTTCAGTGCGAACCCTTATACCTCCACCCCAGCAATCCCGCCGCCAGCAGTATCAGCGTCGCCGGCTCCGGGAT
>DLFY01000143.1 GCA_002482415.1 Phycisphaerales bacterium UBA7708 | reverse complement strand
CCGCGTTTGCCGAAAATGTAAGGAGCCATCTTGGGGTTCCAGCGGCTGGCGGCATGACCGAAGTGCACGCCCGCACTAATGAGTTCACGGGCCAGTTCCTTATTCACAGAAACTTTACCTCCAAATTAGAAAAAGTTATTGGTTCCCTGCCTGCCAACGCCGGCAGACAAGAGGGTAATAGATTACCTGACACGAATACCGATGTCAAGCGATTTTCGGAAGATATGAAAAATATGCAGCCATACCATATCCACTACTGAAGACTTTTGGCTATATCGTTNNTCCCGCTTCAGCCATTAACCATATTACTATATCTACCATGTCTTTTTCTGCTATTTATCTGAGAAAAATACAGGAATAATTATCATTTATTTTATCTTGGATCCCCTGAATAGATGTGACTGTGGGGCTATTGAAAAAGTCCCATTATCCCTATCTGCTTATTAGCTCCTATTTACTAATAATACTTGTCTTTTATGTTCGCATTGGTGTATAAGAGCTTTTAATTCTGACAATTGATAACCTGCAAAAAGGATATGAATTTATGGATCGTCGCAGCTTTTTGAAATATTCCGGACTGACGGCCCTTACGGCTGCAATTCAGGGTTGTGCCGCCGTTGAAAAACCTGTTTTGAGAAGACCTGCACGCCGACCCAATATCCTGTTCTGCCTGGCCGATGACTGGGGCTGGCCTCATGCGGGCGCTTACGGCGATCCGGTCGTGAAAACGCCCACTTTTGACCGGCTGGCAGCGGAAGGGGTTTTGTTTGAACACGCCTACGTTTCCAGTCCCTCGTGCACGCCCAGCCGCAATGCGATTCTAACCGGACAATATCACTGGCAGTTGAAGGAAGGCGCCAACCTGTGGTCCACACTGGATGTCCATATCCCCGTGTTTCCCCTGCTGCTCAAAGAGGCCGGATACCATGTTGGCTGGTGGAGAAAATGCTGGGGTCCCGGCGACATTAAAGCCGGCGGCTATACAGATCGTCATCCCTGTGGAACAGAGTATCCCAGGGGCTTTGAACAGTTTCTTGCAGACCGGCCCGACAATCAGCCTTTCTGTTTCTGGCTTGGCTCAAGCGACCCGCATCGGGATTACAAAAAAGGCAGCGGCCGTGACGCCGGCATCCCCGTCGATAAAATCCCTGTCCCCGGCTTCTATCCAGTCACAGACGAAATTCGCTCCGACCTTGCAGACTATTATTTTGAAGTCCAGCGATTTGACGCCGATTGCGGAAACGCCATCAAACGTCTTGAAGAAATCGGCGAGTTGGACAACACCTTGATCGTCATGACCGGCGACAATGGCATCCCTTTCCCTCGCTGCAAAAGCAATATTTACGACATGGGGGTGCATGAGCCTTTAGCCATCCGCTGGGGCAGCGAAATTTCTGGCGGCCGACGCGTCACCGATTTTATGTCCTTTGCTGACCTGGCCCCGACTTTTCTGGACGCAGCCCATATTCCCGTGCCCCAACAGATAACGGGGCAATCCTTGTTACCCATATTGTTGTCCTCAAAACGAGGTCGAGTTGATGGCAAACGCGACCATGTCATCTTCGGCAAAGAAAGGCACACGCCGGCACAAGAATCACCCTCCATGGGCGGCTATCCCTGTCGCGGCATTCGCATGGATCGTTATTTATATATTCGCAATTTCGAACCGGACCGCTGGCCTGCCGGAGCCCCATCCAACGCGACCCATCCGGTCGGGGAATTTGCAGACTGCGATAACGGTCCGACAAAAACATATCTTCTCAATCATCGTGATGATCCCAAAATCAAGCCGTACTATGACCTGGCGTTCGCCAAACGGCCTGCAGAAGAATTGTACGACCTTAAAAACGATCCTGACCAGCTTGCCAATCTGGCTGAACATAAATCTTATGCAAAGATCAAAGCCAGGCTCTCGGCAATACTGCTGGCTGAAATGAAAGCTACTTCTGATCCGCGTGCCATGGGCGGCGGCGAACAATTCGATCAATATCCCTATCGCAGCAGCTATAAGCTGAACAAGTAAACTTCAGCCGGGACTATACTGATCCTACTTGAAATTNNTCGCGGCTAAAGAGCTATCAGCCACCAGCTTCCAGCAACAACTTTATCACCGCGGCTATGTAGGGTAACCTAATCCAGTGAATACGCGCGGCATAAAAGCGGCCTGTGGCCGCCGCGGAATAATCATACCCGTTGGGACTATCAGTAATTCGCCGGCTGGAATAACAGGGACGGAATAAATAAAAATGGTCACTGCTCCGAGGCACTGCCGCCTGGAACCGTCGCTATTTATTCATTGCTCTTTCGTTTAAACAGGTTGACCACCATGCTGCCGATACTCAAAGCAAAACCGACACCGCTGATTATCAATAAAAGCGGATAAACCACAAGGACATCAATGCGGATATCGTTTCCTTGTTCTGTAATATACAATTCCCACACAGCCACCACCAACCATGCGATCGAGACCGCTAAAAGCGGCCAGCTCCAAACAGAACACAATGATCGTTTAAATTTACGACACAGGAAGAAAACAATAAGATACTCAAGCAAAAATATCCCTGAAAAGGCCAATATCCATTCTGTCTTTCCAGCGAAAACAAACCAAATATGCATTTTCATTCCTACAATAACAAGGCCTGTTTCTATTTTGTGTTGCGTTCCCTGCTCAAGATAGCGACCGTGTCCACATTTCTATTTTAGATAGTCATAATCCAGAAAGTCAATATCCACGAATCCGGCGTCTTGCCCGATATTGAAACAGAAAAGTCCGATGCGATCCCCCCTGTAATAGCCCCACGAGAGCTGATAGACGCTGCCGAAGGGGATGAAATCCTGACCATTGAGACTATAGGCATACTGGCTTTTGCCATCCAGCCCCCAGGATGACTTGAGCCAGACATGATTAGTCTTGATTTCCGGGCCTTCGGTCAATTTGCCGTTTTCGCGAAACTCGATCCTGCGAACAATACCATGCTGCACGACACCGAGGGCCGAGTGGTTTTGTGCAAAATGACAGAGTCCCGCTTTCTGACCATCCACCATGCCCGATAAATCCAGCTTTGCAATAACACAATTCTCGCGCGACCGAAAGGAACGCTGGGTCAGTGTATTTCCGGCCGTCATCAGATCATCCGGCCGCAGCGGCTTGAAGGCCTTCAGACGCAAAAATCCAGGCCGTTCACTCAGCGACCATTTGTCCATGCGAGGCTGATAGTTCCATTCCCATTGCGGACCCAGGGCCGGCTTGTCGAAATCATCACTGCTTTGCGGAGTCGTCTCCTCCTGTCCCTGTACGGGTTTTGTGCCGGCCAGCGTCATTTTCCCGGGCTTTCCGTCGAGGGTGGTCTCGCCCATAATCGGCCAGCCATCGACCCAGGTCACCGGCAGCAGGCTCATGCAGCGGCCTTCCCAGTCGCCGGAACCGTGATGTGTGAGAAAATACCAGTCGCCGGATTCGGCCTGGACAAGACCGCCCTGGTTAGGCTCCTTCCATTCCCGATTGCCATCGGTCAACTGCCGTCGTTCCTGATACGGCCCCATGACGGCACGCGAGCGCTGCATCATCACCACCCGCGTTCCATGCATGACTTCGCTGAAGAAATGATAGTACCAGCCGTTGATCTTGTAGAGTTTGCTGGCTTCGCGGCCGGCCCCTTCATTGATCAGCGTGCGCGACTCCTCGATCAGCCTGCGGCCATCGGGGCTCATTTTCCAGATATAGGTTTTGTAATTGTCGGCGAAGTGTGTGCCGACGAAATATCCCTGCCCGTCATCATCCCAGAATGGACAGCAATCATCCCAACCGGCCTGATTCATCACACAGTGCAGCGGTTCCCATGGTCCGGCGGGGTTTGCCGCCGTGCTCATGAAATACCCTTCGTCCGGCGTGCCGAAATAGACCCAAAACAATCCCTTATGAAAGCGAATCGCACCGGCCCAGACACCCCGCCCGTAACGGTTCATGCGATTCCAACTCATCTCCGGCCCGATTTGTGTCACATCGTCAGCGACGTGCCCCAGGATGCGCCAGTTGACCAAATCCCTGGAATGCAGGACGATCATGCCCGGACAAAACTGCATGGTGGAGGAGATTGCATAATAATCCTGACCCACCCGGATACAGTCCAGGTCGCTGTAATCCGACGGCAAGACAGGATTGCGATAGGTTCCATCGCCCATGTCGCCCCAAAGCTGCCAGTCCCCCCAGCGCGCCGGAAGGGGCACCGCAGCAATCGGTGCAGACACAGCACAGATCAGGCCAACTGTGACAAAGAACTTCATCCTTGCTGTCAACTTCATATTTTTCACCATGTATTACCCTGCCTTATTTCTCGGTTTGTATTGTTCTTGAACAGGGACGGCGCCGAATGGTACTGCCGTTTGCGGCCGTTGCTATTCTTTCTAAATCCAGTGCTGACAAAAAACAATACAAATACAGATCGCATACACAATCGCACTTAGTATTGCAATCATAAGCGTTTTTTTATGTCCGATCCCTTGCAGGAGAAATATAACAGAACAAGCAAGGCTAATCAACTGAATCATCGATGCGATGATCACGGCATACAAAAAATAACCATAATGAATTAAAAATGAAAATTCATTGGCTGTCGGCGCCTTGTCCATATACACATAACCGCCTGCAAATATCAGCCATCCCGCGATGGACGCCGCCAGACAACGGATTGCCTTGCTCTTAGAGGACATCCCGATCCGGCCATCCAAATCCAAAGTACCACACGCTTTGATTTTGCGTTCTATGCTCACAATGGCTCACTGTCCCTGGATTTTCATTTATCATCTTTAATTCCGGATGGAGCTGCGGTGACAACGACACGCTGGTAACGCGTCAAAGCGGGAGTCCCGCTATCAGTTACCTCGCAAACAATATGAATCGCAGCACCCGGTTTTGCATCATCCGGCATTACAAAGGAGGCATTCTTCGATGCAGCATGATGAATCGTGATGGCTCCTTCGCAGGTGTCGGCCTCCTTGAATCGCCACCACGCATACGTCAGCGCATCGCCATCAGGGTCATGCGTTCCCTGTGCACTTAAATCCACCGTCGCACCAGGCCTTGCCTGGAGGTCGCCGGCATGATTGAGGACGACAACCGGAGGGTGATTGGCATTGGCATAGGATTGCACGCACCAGTCGGCCCTCGCTGCAAAGTCGTTCTGCACATCATCCATCCAGCGCCAGATGGGTTTGAAGTACGTGGTCCGAATTTGCATGCCATACGCATCCGTTCGCTGCTCCAGCGCCTTGGACCAGCTATTGGAGAAGGTCCACTGTCCTGTCGGATGCGTGTAGCTGGAATCCGGTTTGGGGTCCAGCCATACGTTGCTGCGGATATTGACAAAACGGCCGCCCCAGCCGCCCCAGCCCGGCGATTCGGTGCTGCGCAGTCCGTTGGGAATGCAGTGAAGAAAAGCAGGCGTATCGCCCTCGGCGTTGAATGCGCCGTGATTGTCTTCATAGGCATCGCACAGGGCACCGTGACCTGTCACAATGTTCGCCATAAAACCCGACTCAAAATAGCGCTTTGGCGGATCAGGCAGCACTTTTGACCAAATATAGGCCATACAGTCAAACTGGTCTGCAATGATGGTCGGGATATTGAAGTGTTCCCAGTTTGGACGGATGTAGCTCTGGTAGGTTCCATCCTGTTCCCAAATCAGGTAAAGACGCATTTTCGCAGCAACCTCCGCCATCCTGTCCGGATGGTCTTCCTGGATGATCTTGAGTGCTCGCGCAATGGTGTTGCAGCCGCCCCAGGCCTGCAGCCAGACAGGACGCGAATCCGAGGCATCCAGAAGGACATCGGCGATGTGAACGGCACCGTCTGTGCGCTGCGTCATTTCCCCAATGCCGTCGATATTTCCAACTTTCCACCGGCTTAACAAATACGACGGCGTCGGATAATTTGAATCATGCAGCAGAAGATTCTCATAGACTTCAGAATAGTGCTGAATATACTCTTTGATCCATGTCACCGGGTGAAATGCGTTCCAGCCCGTTCCCCCTTTCCAATGGAACACGGAACTGCTGTTGATAATGCCTTCCACATCAAACTCGTTGGTATACAGGAGGAACCGAACCATCGAACATCTGTCATCCTCTTCCCCATCTGTCGTCACGATAACGCGGGGACGATCCCCCTTCACAAAAGCGCTCATGCTGAGTATTATGACTGTAATCCAACGCAACTTGACTGCAACTGAATTTTTCATGTTCCATATCCTCAAAATTCATTAATCCGCCAGTATGGATGCAACCGGGAACGATTGCCATTTGGAACAACAGGGCCAGTTACGAATGGCATCACCGTTTGTACCTGTTCCTATTTATCTCATTATCGTTCTGCATTTCTGTGCCTCTTTTTTCTTGTAACAATTATAATCGCAATACAAGCAACTATGATTATCCAGCTAACAACTATATGAGTCAGACCATGGGGAGAATCACTGTTTAAACCAAATATAACAATGTCCAGAAAAGCCAACCATATCAATAATATAGCCATATATCTCATATCTTTCCCTTTATTGAAAGAGGCCGTAGGGCAGTCAAAAAAGTCGGCATCAAAAATACAAAGTGCTGATTTTCACCCAGAAATAAGGCTGATTTTTTTATTTTCATAGTTTTTCAACAACCCCACTGTACCTATTTATTCACTGCTTTTCCTTGCATAGTTTTCTAATATTTGAAGAATATTCGTGACGGCTCCAATAGTAGCAATAGCAATGAGTAGCCCAACAATAAGTGAGATAATCAAGAAAAGAGCAAAAATTGGGCCAATTAATATTTGTATTCCAAGGCCTGCTACTGCCCACAATAAACGAGTATTGTGAATATTTCTTACAAACACCATCATAAGGCATACTGATGAGGTTATTCCACATATTAGATAGCTTGAGGATGATATCGTTAATGGCTGATCGCTCGGACTATAAAGAGAAGTTAATAATAACATGACCAACCAAACAAACACAGATATCTCTATTAGGAAAACATTTGGAAAGTCAAGAAGCTGATAAAAATACTTTTTTTCTATATAATGAATAAAATATAAGATGAAGATAATAACTATGAGAACAAAAAGGGTCAATCCAATAATTGAAGCAACAATGTTTTCCTTTGCAATTAATTTTCCATAAATCTTTATTATAAATTCTTTAATACACTTTGACTTGCTATCATCTATCAAATATTTATTTTCTTGTGTTTTAACCACATCCTTTTGCATGACCCCTTCTATTTCTTCATTAGTACTTTTTNNAGAATCCACTTGTAAGGGATTAGTTCCATTTTGTGATATTTCAAAGAATTCATACTGAATTTTTTCTTGAGATACATTAACCTTGACACCTATCTTCTCATTGCTTTCAAATATAATTATCCCTGTATAGCAATCTGTGATAGAGGATTCGTGTAGTTCCACGGTGGAACTTTTTTTCCCTGGCCCGCGGTTCACTATATCTTTTATTATCACTGACAACAAATCTGGATTTCTGATGATTTTACGAAGCCTACTTATTAACAGTTCGGCTTTTTCTCTTATATCGTTATTGCTGTCTTCTTGCGCTTGTTTCAAATACGGTATTACTTTTTCAACATCTACATACATATTGCCCAAAGCTTCAACGGCATATTCTCTTGTAGGCACATCCCCTTCTTTCAACAATCTACCCAAAGATGGGATGGCATCTGCTCCATCTTGCCCCATCTCTCTGACTGCTCTTGCGGCATAGCGCTTTTGATATTTGCTTCCATTTTCTAATGCTTGTATTAAATCTGGTATTGCAGATTTCCCAATTTTAGCTAATTCCTGAGAAGATTCTATGGCTTTTTCCTTGTCTCCCAAATCTTCTATAAGTGAGGAGATTTCAGAAGCATGGCAAGTCAAGGAAATAACCAATAGTATTGCTATTAACCATATGGAATAATAGAAACAGTTATGTTTTTTTGACATATTTCACCATCCTTTTAATGGGGACAGATCCATTTGTTTTGCGTTCCATTCTCCTAAATTATTAACTGTCCCTATTTTCCTTCCTTTAATTTAGTAAGTAGCTGATGAATAGCATTCTTTGTAATTTCATGTCCATTACGTAATACAGCAGACGACCATCCCATAGCCCATAAAATCTTATCTATTATCTCATGTGTACATTCTTTGTTTGCAAACTTTGAAATAACACGTCGTTGGCTCCCATCGGACAACACTTCTTCAACATGTGACCAAAATCGCATATTGCCAATGAAATTTGGATGAGCAACATCACAGAGATACTCATATGTCTCCAATAAACCTTTAGCCTTAGGGCTCTTTGACAGTTTCTGAATATAAGTAAGAACATTAGTTTGCTTGAGATAGTCACAAGGATCTCCAACGCGAGTTCCCCAAATCATTTTAACAATCTTTTCTTCAAATTCAGGAACTATAACAATTTTATTGTCAGGAAACTCTAATTGGGAAAATATGTCATCAAAATAATTTGCATTAGTAAGAAAAACGCAGGAAAGTTCTAATAATGACCTAACTAATACTGCTGGTGTAATAACTTCATGAATGTTTAGACATCTAATCGCTGGTTTTAGTAGTTCAATCCCCCTCCAAAAAGTCATAGTGGAGTAGGCTTCAATATTACGAGCCTGATCGAGCCAGAAAGCCTTGTTAATTTCTTTGGGTGTTTTTTTAATATTTTCAATTTTTTTCTTAAACGATTCCACATCCGAAAAAAGCCAACCATATTTTTCCGGAAGTAACTGATCTAGCTCAAAACAATAGGCAACCATTTTACCTGAATCTTTAATAAAAGGCTCATTATGACTCTTACAATAATCGCAAATCCATTGGGCTAATTGTGGAAATGCTAAATTGTTATCATTCATGGTCGTTATTCTTTCATTTTTAAGTTAATTCTGGAATAATAAATAGTAGGGGCTAGGTATATATTTCACCATCTTTTCGTTCTTTTTGGGGCGGCCGATGGGTAGTGGCCGGAAGCTCCTAATTTATGCAATTACTTGCTCGCTGGAGTGAGAAATCCCGACAGCTTCATCCACTCCGCGCAGCGGTCGATCCAGCCTTCGGCGGGGCCGACGCCCTTTCGCATCCCGAAGCCGTGACTGCCCTTGAGATAGATATGCATTTCGGCAGCCACTCCGGCCTTGCGGCAGGCCTCGTAAAACATAATACTGTTTTCCGGCGGGACGGCGGTGTCATCATTGGCATGGACCAAAAATGTCGGCGGTGTTTCTGCGGTGACCTGCAGATGATTGCAGAAGCTCTTGACCAGCTCCTCGGAAGGGGTATCGCCCAGCAGATTCCGCCGCGACCCGCCATGATAATACGGCGGCTCCAGCGTAATGACCGGATACACCAGCACCATAAAGTCCGGCCGGCAGGATACCGCATCGATTTTGTCTTTTTGCTCATAAGCCGATGTCTGGAAATGCGTTCCGGCAGTGGACGCCAGATGTCCCCCGGCCGAAAACCCCATAATGCCTATCCGGTTGGGGTCAATCGCCCGTTCTTTGGCATAAAATCGGGCATAGCGTATCGCCCGCTGGGCATCGGTCAGCGGGGCCGGATTCTGGTAGCCTTTGCCGTTGTGCCGGTAATTCAGAACAAACGCCGTGACGCCAAGCCCGTTAAGCCACTCGGCCACCTGCTTGCCTTCGTGATCCATGGCGAGATTGCCGTAGCCGCCGCCGGGACAAACCACAATCGCAGCCCCGGTGTTGGATTGGGTTGGCACATATATATCAAGATACGGTTTATCTTTTTCCTCGGTGCCCTTGGCATAAGGGGCGCCATCGGGCCAGAGATACTGTTTTTCGGGCTGGGCACCCATCACCTGAAAAAAACCGCCAAACAAAGCCATCATAACCAGTCCTCGAATCACATGAATCATAGTCATTAGCCTCCAGTATTGAAATTATATATTGCTCCAAATAGCGCGTTATCTGGTTGATAAAACGCCTTTTCCCACGAAACTCTAACCATATCCTCATCCGCCGCTCATAGAGATCGTTCATAATCCGGCTGAATAATAAGTATAACACGGAAACCGAAAGGGGCAACCATGAGTCCAGTAAAAAAAGAAGAACGGCTGGTCCGGTACGAGCGGATTGAAAACCTGATGCTGATGGCGGTCCTCAGCGAAGGACCCTACCGCAGCCAGGCGATTGCGGAACTGAAAAAACGACGCCTCCTGACCCATCCCGAATCCTTCATCGACAGCTTCATGACCAACCTCGGCGTAGTCTGCTGAAGCAGCAGATGCAGCAATAAACCCGTTTTGTGTATCAACGAAAACGGGCCTGTCGTGGACAGGCCCGTTGGATTGGCTAAGTGAAGTAAAACCAGTTACGCAGGCTCTACTTTTACCGCTTCCATCCCCTTGCGACCCTGAGCAGCTTCGTATTGCACTTTCTGCCCGTCGTTGAGGGTGCGAAACCCTTCGGATGTGATATTGGTGTAATGGACAAACAGATCCTCACCGCCATCATCCGGAGTAATAAAGCCAAAACCCTTTTTCTCATTGAACCATTTCACTGTACCGATACTCACAATTGCTCTCCTTGGCCCGTATTGAGCCGCATTACAAACCCCTCGTGTTACCAGGTTGCCCGCGTCCCGAGGGAACTTGACGCGGCCTTGTTCCATTGGAAAGATTACTCATTTTTATCGGTATTTGTCAAAAAGGAAATCATAGGTTTTGTTAAATTAGGTATTTTTCCGGATATGACAGGTCGCTTGCGTTTTTGCTTTAAACAGCTTTAGAATAAGGACTTAATCCTCTAATCGAGAAACTCGTCCTGAGCGAGTTTTCTTGACGTCAGAACGCTTTTTTTTGGACCTTAAACGTCGCTGTTTGGAAGCATAGGTAGTTTTCGTAGGCTTGCGAACCTTGGGTTTGACAAGAGCCGAGGCGATTAATTGCGTCATTCGATCCAGTACATCCAGACGGTTGGACTGCTGGGAACGATAACGATTCCCCGTAATTTGCAGGCATCCGCTTTTATCGATCCGATTTGACAGTTTTTCCCGAATCAGAGTCTTCTGTTCGGTATTCAGAAAACTGCATCCTTCTATATCCAGAATAACAGTTACTTGTGTATTGACCTTGTTGACGTTCTGGCCTCCCGGCCCGGACGAACGGGAAAATACGAATCGGACACTTTCTTCTGGAATCTGGATATTACTCATACAAATAGTATCGTCAAAACCACATCCATAGCTTAATTCTCGATGTCATTACAGCAGAATGGACATAAAAAAAGCCGGGCACAAAACCCGGCTTTGAAATCGCATTGTGTTCAATTTATAACTGCAAATATGCGGGATAAAGAATCTTATCGGGCGAAACCGAAAACGACTGGCTCAGCGACTCAATCAGAGCTGAAATTCGCTTAAGCTGACTGCCGGTTGCGGGACTGCTTTTGCGATCGGCAATCACGCAAATCCGAATCACGCCATCCGAACCAGCGATATAATTCTGGTTTACCCAGTTCTGGGTATATTCAATCTGGCCGTCTTCGGCACCATTGCCGTTGCAGACCAGGAAATGAAAACCGGTTAGTCCCTGGCTGCGAAGCTGTGCCAGATCACCCTGATTGGTATGGCTGTAGAAGATTTCTATGCCGTTCCAGACGGCCTTCTGGACTTTCACAGATTGCAGGGTGACAGCTTCAACAGAGTCCAGCCGCAGATAGCTGGCCAGACTGTATGCCCCGCGAGCAGGCTCATGATTATCGAGCGTCATTAAGACGACTCCACCCACCGTCATCGATGCCATCAACGCGACTAAAACTTTAGCTGTTCGTGCCTGATCCTTTTTCATAATCCATGAAGAACCATAAAGACAATAAACTTCTTACCTCCGATTCCATCCCTGAAACCGGAACCAATATAAAGCTCTTCGGCTTTCCCAAAACACTTACTATAACTTTTACGGCAAAAATTCCTTTGCTTCAATAAATTTTAACATATTTGTCTGACGATTGTAATGACTTTTCCGACTTTTTTCCAAATTCCGTATTAATCCTGATATAACGCCTGTAACACGTGTCGGGCAAATATCTTAGCAACGTCTTATAAAAATGTATTCAGGCGTATATTCTGGTTTGATTTGGGCATAAATTCCTTGACGATAGCCCTAAAAAGTGAGATAAGAAAATAAACTGTTCNNCTGTTCCAAGGAGATAATTTTTATGTCGGAAATGGATGTAATTCGTCAAATCGCTGAAGAAACGATGAAAGTGCCCACCCTGACGGGAGTCAATGACAATTGGCTCTGGGACAGAACCCTGCGAATCCTCCGCAACGTCGAACACATCTGCCGGATGCCGGAATTACTGGATAAAAGTGTGCCGGTAGATCGCTTCTGTCTGATTGCGGCGACGTATTTTGCCGATGCGGGATTTGCCCGATGGGCCGATGCGGAGGACACCTCCAGCCGGCTGGTATTATCCGACGTCAGCCAGACCGATTTAAGAGATTTTTCCACTCAAATTGTCACCGACCGCCTCAGCGGGGCTTTGGCGGGGCCGAAAATCGTGAAAATCGACAAAATCATTGTCGAGTCCTCCAATCGCTTTACTGAAATGATTGAGGCGATGATCCTGTCCGATGCCCGCAATCTCGAAGACATGGGGGCTGTCGGGCTTTATCACGAATTCCGCAAATATGTCATTCACGGCAAGGGCGTGGCGGAAGTTCTGGATAGCTGGAAGCGGAAAATCGACTACCGCTACTGGCAGGCCCGGCTCAAGGAAAGCTTCCGGTTTGAGTCTGTTCGCAAACTGGCAGAGCAACGCTTCAGTGCCGCGGAATTCTTCATGAATCAACTGCAGGTCGAACACAGTGCACGCGACCTCGAAGAACTGCTGCTGGAATCGCTGGATAAAGGCGGCAAATAGACTCCTGAATAAGAAACCTGTATCGCATGACGCATAAATCCGTAATTGCTATCTATCCCGGCTCGTTTGATCCCATTACCAATGGCCATCTGGACGTCATCCGTCGGGGAAACAAGATGTTTGACTCCCTGATTATCGGTGTCGGCCAGAATCCCGGCAAGGAGGAATTGTTTACCATCCAGGAACGCGTCCAGATGATTCAGGAACTGGTCCAGGATATGCCGCGGGTCATGGTGGAGAGTTTTGAGTGCCTGACGGTGGAGTTTGCCGCCCGCAAGAAGGCCGATGTGATGCTGCGCGGCCTGCGAAACCTGTCGGATGTGCAGTATGAATTCCAGCTTGCGATGACCAACCGCACCGTGGCGGGGATCGAAACGGTCTTTGTGATGACCAGCGAAGAATACGGCTATGTCAGTTCCACGATTGTCCGGCAAATCGCCACCCTCGGCGGCGACGTGTCCAAGCTGCTGCCGCCGTCGGTGTATTCCCGCCTGCGCAGGAAACTGGCCAAAGAACCGCACCAGGCCATCAACGACCTGCCGGAATAGCCCCCTTTACGGATTACAGGTCAGACAGGGACGACGTCCCGACGCCACGGCTTCATCTCGTTTGCTGAATGTCACTTTGGTGTTGTCTTTCATTCTGCGGGCATGGGGGCAGGTGGGCTTGTGAAACACCTTGCCGTTCTTTGCGGCGACAAAGCCCTCTTCTTTAGCTTCAGCGGCTGCGGTTTGTACAGCAGTATCCGTCGGCTGGGCCTGTCCTTCGGAGGAGGCGGACGCTTTGGGCACAATCAGGCGTTTGGCGTAGCCTTTTTCGACCAGCATCTGGCCCAAATCCCGTCCTTCGACTTCCACATCCGCTACCAGGCAGAAACTCTGGCCCCGCTGGATATGCTTCAAGACCACCCCGGGCGTTTCGGGCTGATTCGGGTCGGACGGAGCCTGTTTTTTACGCAACGCGGCATTGAGCGTATCGAGAATATATTGACGGACGCTCAGGTCAAAAGTCTGCTGCGGATCCAGCCCGCGAATCTGGACGGGCATTTCTCTGCCGATAATAGCAGGCCAGTCGGCAATATCACAATAAATGAGGCACTGGGCATCCACTCGAATCACAGCCTGCACCACGGCCCTGCCGTAG
>DLFY01000085.1:12857-22992 GCA_002482415.1 Phycisphaerales bacterium UBA7708 | reverse complement strand
TGCGATTGGACGCATTGGAGACAGTCAGACCGTTGATTTTCTGCGTAAGCAGGCCGCCGCTGCGGATGCCGAAATTGCTCAGGCGGCCTTTCGGGCCATGTCGGACTGGCCGGGCAGTGATTTTG
Source organism: Phycisphaerales bacterium UBA7708 (assembly GCA_002482415.1). GTDB lineage: Bacteria > Planctomycetota > Phycisphaerae > Sedimentisphaerales > Anaerohalosphaeraceae > Anaeroglomus. The sequence continues at coordinate 22,867 of DLFY01000085.1, read as the reverse complement.
CCAAAGAGATGAAACAGATTGCGGAAACGAGCCAGGATGAAAAGACCAAAGTCATTGCTTTCCGCTCTTATTTAAGAATGGTCAGTAAAGATTCCACCCGTTCCACCGAGCAGATTGTAGATGAAATTGCCAATGCAATGACTTTGGTGAATCGCAGTGCTGAACAAAAGCAGGTCCTCAGTGCCCTGAGTGCTTACGGCAGTGAAAAAGCACTGAATGCAGCCATAACAGCGATGGAAAATCCTGAATTGAAAGCGGAGGCCGAAGTAGCTATCGTGAGTATCTGTTCCAAAATAGGCTCGGGACTGACATCGACAAAAGCCAAGGCGGCTTTGCAGAAAATCATGGAAACATCCTCCAATAATTCCCTGAAAGAACAGGCCGGTAAAATATATCGTGAATTGGATAAAAAGGCGGGATATATACTGGAATGGGAGATATCAGGCCCTTACATGGAAGCCCAAAAAACGGCCAATGATTTGTATGATATAAAATTTGTTCCAGAAACTAATGCCGGAAGTGTAACTTGGAAGCCGATACCGATGTCTGATAATCAAGACCAGTTTTGGCTGGTTAATATAGGAAGAGTATTATCTGGAAACGACAGGGTCGCTTATCTTCGGACGAATCTCGTTTCTGAGGCCCAAATCGACGCTGTTTTTGAGGTTGGCAGCGACGATGGTGTCATGATTTGGCTGGATGGCAAGCTGATCCACACGAAAAAAGAGGTTCGGGCGGTGACTCCTGCCAGTGACAAGGTCAACCTCAGTTTGAAAAAAGGCGACAATCCAGTTCTGGTTAAAGTAGTTCAGGGATCTGGCGAATGGGGTTTCTGTATGCGAGTCGTAACGCCGGATGGTAAACCAGTAAATAATATACAGGCTATCAAAGGTAGTAAATAGCCGGAATAATAAAATCTATTTTTTGGAGACAAGAATGGATAAGCAAAAAAAAGCGGGACAGGGACTATCGCGTCGTGATTTTCTTGGTTCTGCAGCAGGAATGGCATTATTTACTATCGTACCCAGTCATGTTTTAGGGGCTGATGGACAAACTCCGCCCAGTCGCAAGTTAAATGTAGCCGGGGTAGGAGTTGGAGGAATGGGCGGGGGCAATATTGCCGAAATCGCCAAAACAGAAAACATCGTGGCTCTGTGCGATGTGGATTTTTCGTATGCGGCTGGCACCTTTAAAAATCACCCCCAGGCCAGACAATTCAAAGATTATCGCAAGATGCTGGATGAAATGGGCAAGGATATCGATGCGGTTGTGATAGCTACGCCCGATCATACCCATGCCGTTGTTGCCATGGAATGCATGCGGCGCGGCAAACATGTCTATGTCCAGAAACCCCTGACCAAAACCGTCTATGAAGCACGCATGATGACGGAAGCGGCCCGCAAATACAATGTGATTACCCAGATGGGCAATCAGGGCCACAGCGGTGAAGGCATTCGTCTGATTTGTGAATGGATTTGGGATGGCGCTATCGGTGAAGTCCGTGAAGTGCATGCCTGGACCAATCGTCCCGTCTGGCCGCAGGGCCTGGCACGGCCGACTGAAACTCCGGCGGTTCCCGAATCACTGGATTGGGATTTATGGATTGGGCCGGCCCCGTTGCGTCCGTATCATCCCGCCTATCATCCCTGGAACTGGCGTGCCTGGGTGGATTTCGGGACAGGTGCTCTGGGTGACATGGCCTGCCATATCCTGGATCCGGTCTTCTGGGCGTTAAAACTGAAATATGCAACCAGCGTGCAGGGAACCTATGCCGCTAATATTGTTAAAAAATGGGAAAAAGAGGGCGTCGATGAATCCTATCCGCTCGGTTCGATGATTCATCTGGAATACCCCGCCCGCGGCGATATGCCCCCGGTGAAGATTCACTGGTATGACGGAGGTCTTCTGCCGGAACGTCCGGACGATCTGGAGCCGGGCCGCAAGATGGGCGACGGCGACGGCGGCGTACTGTTTGTCGGCGACAAGGGCAAGCTGATGTGCGGCTGCTACGGCAAAAGTCCGCAGTTGATTCCGTACAGCAAAATGAAAGATTACAAACGGCCCGAAAAGACTCTGCCCAGAGTGGAAACCAGCCATGAAATGAACTGGGTGGAAGCCTGCAAATCCGGCAAACAAGCCTCTACACCGTTTGACTACGCCGGACCGTTTACGGAAATGGTGCTGATGGGCAACCTCAGCTTGTTCAAACCCGGCGAAAAGATTCTCTGGGATGGCGACAACATGAAAGTGACCAACTTCCCTGAACTGAATAAATATGTCAATCCTGCTTATCGTGAAGGCTGGTCTCTGTAATTCAGACTTAAGCTCAAAGATAAGGTGACTGAACAGGCAGATCGCAATGAAGAAACGAAACGGCTCGTTACCCGACACGGATTCAAGAGTATCACGACGCAGTTTTCTTGGAGGCTTGTCGGCGGGGGCTGCTTCGTTTCTTTTTATTCCTTCTTCCGTATTTGGTGAGGAAGGAAAACCCTCGGCCAACAACCGGCTCAACGTCGCCGGCGTGGGCATCGGCGGGATGGGACAAAATAACGTCAATGCGGTGGCCGGAACCGAAAATATTGTGGCTTTGTGCGACGTGGACAGCGGCTATGCAGGGCCTGTTTTCAAACGATACCCCCAGGCGAAGGTCTTTGCCGATTACCGCAAGATGCTTGATGACATGGGCAAAGATATTGATGCGGTGATGATTGGAACCCCGGATCATACCCATGCCATCATTGCCATGGAATGCATGAAACGGGGCAAGCATGTCTATGTGCAGAAACCCCTGACGCGGACGGTGGATGAAGCCCGACTTCTGACCGAGGCCGCCCGCAAATATAAAGTGGCCACACAAATGGGTATCCAGGGCCATAGTACCGAAGAAGTTCGCTTGACGTGTGAATGGATATGGTCCGGGGCTATCGGCAGTGTTACCGAAGTCCATATCTGGACCAACCGTCCCGTCTGGCCGCAGGGGATTGGCCGGCCCGCAGAAACTCCCAACGTTCCCGGCTCATTAAATTGGGATTTGTGGATTGGTCCGGCGCCCATGCGTCCGTATCATCCCATCTACCATCCCTTTAAATGGCGAGGCTGGCGGGATTTCGGAACCGGCGCACTCGGGGATATCGGCTGCCACTCGTTTGACCGGGTCTTCTGGGCCTTAAAGCTCAAGTACCCGACTTCGGTGCAGGGCAGTTATGCCAACCCCCCCTTAGACTGGCAGCGGCAGGATATCGTCGAGACATTCCCCACCGGCTCGCGGATTGTGTACGAATTTCCTGCCCGGGAAGGTATGCCCCCGGTCAAAATCACCTGGTATGACGGCGGTTTAATGCCGGACGTACCGCCGGAGATGGAAGAAGGGCGGAAGTTAAGCCCGGATGGGGGCATGATTTTTGTCGGCGAAAAAGGCAAACTGCTCAATGGCACGCAATTGCTTCCGTACAGTCTGATGAAAGATGTTAAGCGGCCTGAAAAGACACTGCCGCGAGTCACAACTTCGCATGAAATGAACTGGGTGAATGCCTGTAAAACGGGCGAAAAAGCCTGTGCCGATTTTGACTTCTCCGGCCCCCTGACAGAAATGGTACTGATGGGCAATTTATCCCTGTACTACCCGGGTCAGAAAATCCGCTGGGATGGTCAGGCCATGCAGGCAACCAATCTGCCCGAAGCCAATCAATATGTAAAACATCTTTACCGCGAAGGCTGGTCGTTGTAAAATCAAGCTGAAAATATAGTTTTGTCGGATATCAAACATAGAAAGGTTGGGATATGAATACGATGAAAAAAGTGTCATTATTGGTTTTATTAGGTATTTTGGGAGTCACGGTGATGGCTGAAGATTTGAAGTCGCATCCCAGGACGGATGCTTATGAAGGCTGGCGTATCGGTACCCAGGCCTGGACTTTCCGGCTGTTTACCTTCTATGAAGCCATCGAAAAAACACGGGCATTGGGCCTGGGCTGGATTGAAGCCTTCCCCGGCCAGAGTCTGTCGCCCGAAAACAAAGATATCAAAATGGACGTTTCCATGCCCGCTGAATTCCGCAAGCAGGTCAAGGAAAAACTGGCTAAAGAAGGTATAACCCTGGTCAATTTTGGTGTCGTCGGGGTGGGCAATAATGAAGCCGAAGCCAGAAAAGTATTTGAATTTGCCAAAGACATGGGTGTCGAAACCATCGTTTCCGAACCCTCGCTCGAACAGATGGAAATGCTGGACAAACTGTGTCAGGAATTCCAGATTGGTCTGGCCATCCACAATCATCCCAAGCCTTCCCGCTATTGGAATACCGAAACCGTATTACAGGCTTGCGAAGGCCGCAGCAAATGGATCGGTGCCTGCACGGACGTCGGACACTGGGTCCGTTCCGGCCTGGATCCGGTCGAATGCCTCAAGCAGCTTAACGGCCGCATCCGGTCCATCCACATCAAGGAAATCGGCAACGGCGAAGATATTGTCTGGGGTACCGGCGAAGCCCGCATGAAAGGCATTCTTGAAGAGTTGAATCGTCAGGGATACAAGGGTACCTTTTCCATCGAATATGAAACCGCATGGGAAAATAACTCGCCTTTTATCTATCAGAGTCTGCTGTATTTCAACAAAATTGCATCTGAACTGAAGCCGACAGGCTGGAAGCCGTTGTTTGCCGAGGATTTGTCCAACGCAGACTTCCAGGCCGGCGGCTGGACCTCGCAGCAGGGCGTTCTGGAACTCAAGGCCGGCAGCAAGGATATCTGGACCAAGGCCAAATACAGCGATTTTGTGGTGGATATGGAATTCAAACTGGACCCCAAGACCAACAGCGGCGTGTTTGTCCGTGCCGGGGATCACAATTGGCTGCCCTGGGTGGAAGTTCAGGTCGCCGATAATGCCGGCGAAGCCGTTTCAAAGCATATCTGCGGCGGCATTTATGACATCCTCGAGCCGACCCGCAATGCCGTCTTGCCGGCAGGGCAATGGAATCGTTTGACCATTCAGGCCAAAGGCCCCATTATCCAGGTGGTCTTAAATTCTGAGCAGGTTGTCAATATGAATCTTGACAAATGGACCGAAGCGCATAAGAATCCGGATGGCACGCAGAATAAATTCGACGTAGCCTATAAAGATTTGCCCAGGACCGGTTTTATCGGTCTTCAGGACCACGGTGTGAAGGTCTGGTATCGAAATATCAAAATTAAAGAACTGAATTGACGGAAAGGCAGATTTAACAATGACGCAGAAATTAGACCGCAGAACATTTATGAAGACCACGGCCGCCATTGGAGCCGGACTGTTTGTAACCGGCAGTGCCTATGGTGCCGATGACGCTAATAAAGATGTGATTAATGTTGCCTTATTGGGCGCCGGCCCGCAGGGGCAGGCCCTGATGAATGCCATTGTGAAGCTGGGCAAGGCATCGAATGTCCGTTTTGTCGCGGTGTGCGATGTTTGGGAGAAGGGGAACTTGTCGCGTGTCTCCAAAACCCTCAATGCCTATAAAGCGTTTGGCTGGAAGGGGACTCCCTATGTCGATTATCAGGAGATGCTGGATAAAGAAACCGACCTCGATGCGGTGATTGTCGCCACGCCGGATTTCTGGCATGCCGACCATACCGTTGCCTCTCTGAAAAAAGGCCTCCATGTGTATTGCGAAAAAGAGATGAGCAATACCCTTGAAGGTGCAAAACGGATGGCTCTGGCCGCCAGGGAATCCGGCAAACTGCTGCAAATCGGCCATCAGCGCCGCAGCAATCCCCGCTACCGTCACTGTTATGAAAAATATATCCAGGAAGCCAAACTGCTGGGCCGGATTACCACCATTAACGGCCATTGGAATCGCAGCCGTCAGGCCTGTGTTGATAACGTGTGCCCTCCGGGACAGGAAATCGACGAAGCCACGCTCAACAAATACGGCTTCAAGGACATGAAGCAATTTATGAATTGGCGATGGTACAAAGGTCTGGGCGGAGGGCCTATCGTCGATTTAGGGTCCCACCAGATTGATATTTACAGTTGGTTCCTCGATGCTCAGCCGACCAGCGTGGTTGCCAGCGGCGGCACCGACTACTGGACCGAGCATGAATGGTATGATAACGTGATTACCATCTATGAATACAAGACCAAAGAAGGCATTGTGCGGGCTTCGTATCAGACCACGACAACCAACAGCGCCAATGGTTATTATGAATGCTTCATGGGCGACGAAGGGACCCTGCTGATTACCGAAGCAGCCGCTCGCGGCAGCATCTATCGTGAGTCCTGGGTCGAAGAGCAGAAATGGGAACCCTGGGTGGCCAAAGGATACATCAAGAAAGCCGGCGGCATTGTTGCCAAGAAAGCCGACGAAACCGCTCCTGCCGATGTGCGTGAATCCGTTCCGGCCGCCGAATATAAGATTCCGGTGACGATGGATGTCCCGTATCATCAGCCGCACTTAGTCAACTTTTTCGATGCCATTCGCGGCAAGGCCAAATTGACTTGTCCCGCCGAGATCGGCTATGAAACAGCCGTGACCGTGCTGAAAATCAACGAAGCCATCGAAAAAGGATGCAAGCTGGAATTCAAACCCGAAGATTTCAAGGTTTAGTCGGCGGATGGAACGCAGGATGAAACGACGATTAGGATGTGTATTGCTGGTCATTCTGAGCAGCGGATGGGCATGGGCCGAAGAGGCCCTGATTGGCGACAGCAACGATGGAAACCGCTACACGCCGGTCCACCTGATGCAATTGATGGATGAATCCGGCATTGCGATACGTGCCGCGGATGCAGATGCCAAGCCGTTTTCCATGGAAAAAACATGCGGCCAGTGTCACACGTTTGGTGTGATTACCCATGGATGGCATTTTCAATTATCCGATCCGCAGAAAAACGATGGTCGCCCGGGACAGCCTTTTGTCCTGGCCGATCCCAAAACCCGTACCGTGCTGCCTGTCTCGGAACGCAACTGGCCGGGAGTGTATAGTACCCAGCAGCTCGGCATGAGTCAGTGGGAATTTATCAGCGCCTTTGGCAGCCATATCCCCGGCAATCACTTCGGCAAGTTCACCGATGCTGAAGAGGATCCGCAGGTCATGCTCCGCAAGGAAATCAGCGGCACCTGGGAGATTAACTGTCTGGCCTGCCATAATGCCGATTTCCGTCAGGATCAGAGCCTTGCGGCCCTGCAGGCGGCCCGGCAGAATTTCCGCTGGATGAATACCGCGGCAACCGGAATGGCGGTAGTCAACGGAACCGCCTCGGCGCTGTCGGACTTTTTCGACCCGACCGTCGATAAGGGAATTACCGTCGCATATAATCCCTCGATTTTTGATAAAGACGATAAGGTCTTTATGAATATTACCAGCAATGTCTCCAATGAACGGTGTTATTTCTGTCATTCCGTCCAGGATATGTCCATGTCGGAACATTCAGAATGGACCCGCGATGAAGACGTGCACCTGCATTCGGGCCTGAAATGTACGGACTGCCACAGGCATGGCACCGACCACCAGATTGCCCGCGGCTACGAAACGGACAATCCGGATCTGGCTGGGCTGACCTGTGAAGGCTGCCACCTGGGCCCCAAAGGACAGGAAACCGCGGCAGGGCGGCTGGGATCACCGACTCCCAGGCATGCGGGCATCCCGACCATTCATTTTGAAAAATTGACCTGTACCGCCTGTCATAGCGGACCGGCCCCCAAAGACACCGCCGGCCAGGTGCGTACCGCCGGTATTCACAAGCTGGGCCTGCACGGCAAGCACAAAGTCGATATGAAGCTGCCGCATGTCTATGAGCCGGTGCTGATGAAAGGCCAGGACGGTAAAATCGGTCCTTATCGCCTGATTTGGCCGGCGTTCTGGGCGGCACTGGATAACAGCGAAGTCAAACCGCTGCTGCCTCGCGATGTGTCCGATGCAGTCAGCTCCGCCGTCCAGGGCAACGAGCCTAAAGAAAACGACTGGATGACGCTGTCGGAAGAACAGATTGCTGTCATATTAACTGCCTTGCAGTCCGACGAACGAAAAATGCCTGTCTATATCTGTTCGGGCAAGATGTATAAACTTGGCGAAGATGGCAAGCTGGTGACCGAATCGCACGCTGCCGCCGCTCCGTATGCCTGGCCGCTGGCCCACGATGTGCGTCCCAGGGATCAGTCCCTGGGAGCCAAAACCTGTGCCGATTGCCATACCACCGATTCGCCGTTCTTCTTTGCCAAACTGCCGGTGGATGGCCCGGTACCTGCAGGGCTTGAACCGGTGGAGATGGTCAGTCTTCAGGGCATCAGCAGGGCGTATGTCTGGGCGTTTAATTTCTCGTTTGTATTCCGTCCGTGGCTGAAAGTTGTAACCTGGTCGGCCTGCGGCCTGATCGGGCTGGTCTTGCTGCTGTACGGGCTGAAGGCATTGTCTGCGATAACCCGCGTCTGTGTGGAGGATAAGGCTTAATATGTTTCAATGGATTTCCATTTTCGGACTCGGTGCTGTGATCGGGCTGGTTGTGCTCCATGCACTGATTTTCCCCTGCGGCAGCGGACCTCGATTATCGGCCGCAGGACTCATTCGCCGTGCTGTGCATCTGTTCACACTGCTGTTTCTCGAACAGCAATTGACATGGGTCGGGCGAATTCGCAAACTGGTGTATCTGCTGGCCATGCTGGCGGCGCTGGTGCTGATTCTGACCGGCTTTGGTCCGGTGGTCTTCGGCTCGCGTATTGCCGGCTGGCTGCTCATGATTCACGCCACTTTCGCCGGCGTATTTGTGTTCTGCATGGCGTTTCTGGCGGTCACCTGGGCCAATGCCTTTATCTGCAAGGCCGGGTCGCATACTGCCGACTGCGGATGTTCAGCGGAAGCCTGTCTTCGCAGGGCCGGCTTCTGGATGATGCTGCTGCTGACCCTGCCCATCAGCCTGACGATGGTGCTCAGCATGTACCCGATCTTCGGCACTCATGGTCAGGATATGCTGCTGTGGATTCATCGTTACTGTACACTGTGCTTTGTCATGGTGGCAATTGCGCAGACGTATCTGGCGATTCGTGCAAAAGTGATTCGTGATTGTCGAGCGTAAAGCAGAGAATCGCTCTGCTGGAATAAATAACAATTAATTTTAGAATGGCCCAATCAGGAGGACCAGGCTATGGCAAATGAAATGTTACCGAATTATCTCAGTGCAGCCAAAGCAAACCCGATGGACAAACGTGCACCGTGGTACAAGAATACCGCTCCGTCGTATGCCGGTATTTTTCTTTCTGTTCCATTTATGGCGGGNNGCGGGTATGGCTGGAGCCTTGCAATATGGCAGTGTATGGGCCGGTTTTGTGGGGCTGCTGATTGGTGCGCTATTTTGTTTTGCACTGTATTATGCTCCTGCCATGCTGGGCCTGCGTACCGGCCTGCCGCTGTATGTGGTAGGATCTTCCACCTTTGGCACGCAGGGCGGCATCATCATGCCGGGGATCCTCATGGGAATCCTTCAGATTGGCTGGCATGCGGTATTTACCTTTTCTGCCGCCTCGTTTTTCATGCAGGCCATAGGTAAAGACGGCAGCGGCGGAACCGCGTTTTTCTGGATTGTTTGTGCGATCTGGGGATTGGCTTTTGCGTTTGTGGGGGCCGTTGGTATCAGTTGGCTTGGATGGTTATCCAGTTGGATTCCCATTTTCCCCTTGGTTGTGATTATTATCGCCGGGTTGTCCAATATGAGTGGTATCTCCAATTTTAAGGGAGCCGAAGGAATTGCCGGTTCGCTGGGTCTCATTCCAGTATTGGGACTTGGAGCATTTGCGGCATTGCAGGCAACCGCCGGATTCTTCGCAACCGCGGGTGCGGCCGGTGCGGATTTTGCCACCAACAGCCGGGGTTCAAAAGATGTTGTGCTGGGAGGTTTTGTGGGCATCACCATCGCCGCCCTGGTTGCTGGAACATTTGCGTTATTGACAATTGCCGGAGCGATGGGAAATGATCCGACGCTGGCGGTTAAAACCGGGATGGCCACTGGAAAAGTCGATGTATTCGCTGCTTTCATCGGCTCTATAG
>DLFY01000085.1:0-12838 GCA_002482415.1 Phycisphaerales bacterium UBA7708 | reverse complement strand
AAATTATGTACTGGGTTTTTGTTGCCGCATGTATCTGTCCGACAGGTTTCTGTGCATTCCTTGCTGCGAATTCCTTTTCGACGATGTTCCCCAAACTCCCGCGCGTCGGGATGACGTTGGCGGCCGGAGTCGTTGGAGTGGTTCTGGCTGCGACGGGTATTGCCAATAACCTGGTGGGCTTTTTCCTGCTGATCGGCGCGTCTTTCGGCCCGATCATTGGGGCTATGACGGCCGATTATATCCGTCAGGGCGGCTGGAGCGGTCCTCGTAAAGGCATTAATTGGGCCGGTTATATTGCCTGGGCAGTGGGCTTTATCGTTGGAATTCTTGGAATGCTGCCGGGTATCGGTTTTTCGTATGGCCTTGAAACATTAATGTCCTTTATTGTGGGATTTGCAGTGTATCTCGTTGCCGCGGAGATGGGATTTGAACCTGAAACAGTAAAATTAAATTAAACAGTATTGAATGTATCGTTCTCAAAATAATATAACTCGTCGCGGATTTGTGAAAAGAACACTCTCCGCGGCGGGTCTTTTGTGGCTTCCTGCGTATGTCTCTTCGGCAGTGCGCGGCCAGGACGCTCCGTCCAACCGCATCACCCTCGGCTGCATCGGCACCGGCGGCATGGGCATTGCCAATCTCAAGGGCTTTTTCAATACCACGGGCTGCCAGATAGTCGCGGTATGCGATGTGGATTCGCTGCATCTCAAGCAGGCCCTGAAGGAAGCACACCTTCCGGACTCCGCCGGCTATCACGATTTCCGTGACCTGCTGGCCCGGCCTGATATTGATGCGGTCGTGGTCTCTACTCCGGATCACTGGCATGTTCCCATTTGTCTGGCGGCTGTCCGGGCAGGCAAAGATATCTATTGCGAAAAGCCGCTGACCCTGACGATAGCCGAAGGCCGGGACTTATGCAATGCAGTTCGCCAATATGACCGCGTCTTCCAGGTCGGCTCGCACCAGCGTTCCGATGTCAATTTCCGGTTTGCCTGCGAACTGGTACGCAACGGACGAATCGGTAAAATACAAAGAGTGTTTGTCGATATCCCTGCCAATAACCGCCCCAATCCGCTGACGTGGAAGGAAGAACCTGTCCCCGCCCACTTTGATTACGATATGTGGCTCGGGCCGGCCCAGTGGGAACCCTATGTGGCCCAACGCTGCCACTACAATTTCCGCTTCCTCAGCGATTACTCCGGCGGCCAGATGACCAACTGGGGTGCCCATCATCTGGATATTGCCCAGTGGGCCCTGGGCATGGATGAATCCGGCCCCATTCGAATTGCCGGCAAGGGCCAATTCCCCGGCGACGGCCTGTTTGATACCGCCGACAATGTCATGATTGAATATACCTACCCCGGCGATATCACCATGATTTGCAGAACCGGCGGCTCATCGGTTTTATTTGAAGGCGACAAGGGCAAAATCTATGTCAGTCGCGAAGAATTAAAAACATGGCCGGAGTCTCTGAAAGGGACCACAATCCTCCCCACAGAAACCCGGTTGTATCGCAGCATCAATCATAAAACCAATTTCCTGGACTGCATCCGAACACGCCGTCGAGCGATAACCGATGTGGAAATCGGTCACCGCAGCTCCACGGTCTGCCATCTGGGCACAATTGCCATGCAGTTGGGACGTCCTCTGAGATGGGATCCCGTCGTGGAACAGTTTGTGGACGATCCGGATGCCAATAGGCTTTTATCTCGCAGCCCGCGGGCAAAATGGGCAATATAAGTTTTCCTTGTCAAAACGTTCTGAAATGATACAATAAGATCTTCAACTATCACTAATCAGGAGAAAAAATAATGAGAAAATTGTTAAGTTTAGCCCTTTTGGCCCTTTTGCTTGCAGTCGTATCCTGCAAAAAACAACCCCCGGCGCAACCCGCTGCTCCAGGCCCGGAAGTCCATCAGCAGCAGGCCGCCCCGGCCCCGGAAGCAGACAAACCGGCGGCGGCTCAGCCTCAACAGACGCCTCCGGCCGCAGCCTCCGGCGATCTGGTTGCGATTCCGCTGGTGCTGCCCAAGCCCCAGTTTGTTGGAACCCCCGAAAATCTGATGGGTATCGCAAATCTCGATAAGAAGCCGGATGGCTGGGTTCAGCCGCCGTTTATGGCTCCCAAAGGCGTGGTGAATGTCGCTCTGAATAAACCCGTGACCAGTTCCGAGCCGGAACCGATTATGGGCGAGCTTAAAATGATTACCGATGTCGACAAGGAAGCCACCGACGGCAGCGTCGTGGAATTAGGGCCTTTCAGCCAGTGGGTTCAGGTCGATTTGGGCGAATCCCATGAAATCTACGCCGTGGCCGTTTGGCACTTCCACAAACAGGCCCGCGTCTATTTCGATGTCATTGTTCAGGTCTCCGATGATCCGGAATTCGTGACCGGCGTCACCACCCTGTTCAACAGCGATACCGATAACAGCTCCGGCCTCGGCNNGGCGTCGGTCAGGACAAGAATTATGTCGATGACCGCAACGGTCTTGTGGTGGATGCCAAGGGTACAAAAGGCCGCTACGTCCGCTGCTACAGCGCCGGCAATAATTCCAGCGACCTGAATCACTACATCGAAGTCGAAGTGTACGGCAAAAAGTAAAAAAGAATCAGAGTCCGAAAGCTCCACCAGCCTTTCGGCACTGTTAAGGTCATTGAAGTGTGTTGTGGGGCGTCCAAAAGACGCCCCATTTCTCAGATGGCAGGCCGGGCAGCCTGTTGCAGTCAGTGACTAAAATTGGCTTTATTGCTTGATACGGTCAGGTATCTGTTGCTTGCGGAAGGGGAATAACCCTGTACTCCGATAGGATTGTGATAAGTCCGTAAATGGATCCCGGCAATACGAAATCTTGGCAGCTCACCAATCAGGAGAAGAAAAATGAGACGCATGCTGGCTTTGCTCGTGTCATCAGTTTTAGTGACCGCCGTATCCTGCAAAAAACAACCCTCCGCAGAGGAGGTCACAAACCCGGTTGTTGACGATCGGTCGCAAACAACGCAGACGTCAATTCAGGACAATCGTGCTGTCAAACCATCGGAACAAATCACGACGCTTTCAGGCTCTGAAAACCTTGTGGCAATCCCCCTGATTTTACCCCGTCCGCAATTCACAGGGACCCCGGAAGTCCTGATTGGCATGGACAATCTGGACTTAAAACCTGAAGGCTGGATACAGCCGCCGTTCATGGCTCCCAAAGGAGTAGTTAATGTCGCATTAAACAAACCGGTGACCAGTTCTGAGCCGGACCCCTTTTCGGGTCAATTGAAAATGATCACCGATGGCGATAAGGAAGCCACCGAAGGCAGTTACGTGGAATTGGGGCCTTTCAGCCAGTGGGCGCAGATTGACCTGGGCGAATCCCATGCGATTTACGCCGTAGTCATCTGGCATTACCATAAGCAGGCCCGCATTTATTTTGATGTCGCTGTTCAGGTTGCCGATGACCCGGAATTCATCACCGGCGTCACAACCCTGTTTAACAACGACATTGACAACAGCTCCGGCCTCGGCGTCGGCCAGGACAAAAATTATGTCGATGACCGCAATGGCCTGCTGGTTAACGCCAAAGGCATCAAGGGCCGCTATGTCCGCTGCTGGAGTGCAGGCAACAACGCCAACGATCTGAATCACTACATTGAAATCGAAGTGTACGGCGCAACGCAATGAACTCCAACGCAAAGACAGGCTGGATACTCTCGGCGCTGCTGATATTTGCCGCGGCTGTGGTGTTGCATTTTCGGGCAATGGACCTGCGTCCCATGCACCCGGATGAAACCGTCAACGCATTCCGGTTCGCCGATTTTCTCCAGCGCGGGTATTACGACTATGACCCCGGTGAATTCCACGGCCCGACGCTGCATTACTGGACCTATCCCTTTGCGGTTGTATTCGGCTGCCGCGACATCAAAACGCTCGACGAAGCTGCATTGCGTTATTCCACGGCCGCACTGGGCATCCTGATTTGCGGCGTGCCGTTTCTGTTCTGGGGATACCTGAGCCGACGGGCCATTTTTTTCAGTGCGGCATTGCTGGCTTTTTCTCCGGGCCTGGTCTATTACAGCCGCTATTACATTCACGAAATGCTCTTTGCCCTGTTTGCCGGCGCCTTTATCGCCTGTCTGTGGCGCTATTTTGCCGAGGAGAAATTGCTCTGGGCGGTTCTGACCGGCCTTTTTGCGGGGTTGATGCACGCCACCAAGGAAACCTGCGTCCTCGTCTATGCCGCCGCGGCCATCGCAATTGTCTTCTCGCACATCACCGACCAGCGGAAATTCATCCGCAACACCCAAAAGAGAATTCTCTGCAAACTGGCCATGTTGATTGCCGCGGTGGGGATATCCGCCTTGCTCTATTCGGGCTTTGGCCGCGACCTCAGGGGAGTCAGGGAATCCTACTCGACATTTTTCATCAGCACCGCACGCGCTCTGCATACCCCCGTTCATACCTATCCGTGGTATTATTATCTGGATTTGTTTACCTGGCTGGAATTTTTTGAAAAACAGCCGTGGAATGAAGATATTCTGGTCGTCCTGTCCGCCCTGGCCGTCGTCATGCTGTTTGGTGCCCGCAAAGTCAGCCTCCCGTGCTCAACGGAAATGCTGCGGTTTACCACCTGCATGACTCTGGCCCTTTATGTCATCTATTCCATCATCCCCTACAAAACCCCCTGGAACGGGGTCATTATCCTCTACGCGATGGCGCTGCCGTCGGGCATCATGATGGCCTGGCTGTGGCAGCAAAGCTCCGCGTGGCTCAGAGGACTCCTGATCGTGATATGTCTGATTAATCCGGCGGTGCAAAGTGTGTGGCTGAATTTCAAAATCCCCGATGACCCCGCCAATCCGTATGTTTATGCCCATACTGGCCCTGAAATGCTCCAGATGAACACCCGTATCCAGAGTATGATTCAGGCCATCGGTGACAAGCCGGATTTCGGCATCTACGTCATCGATGATACGGGCTATTATTGGCCCTGGCCCTGGTATCTCAGGCAGTCCGACAAAGTCGGCTACTGGACCGAAATCGACCGGTCCATGCTCTCGGCGACAATCATCCTGGCTCCTTTGCGAATGGAAGAACGGATTCTCGCTGCCCTTTACGAATGGCCTCCGCCGGGACAAAAATCGCTCTACATGCCCGTTTTTGATACCCCGCTGCCGCTTCGCCCCGGCGTCCTCTGGCAGGGTTATATCCGCAAAACGGATTATGATAAATGGATGCAGCAGCACCGTACAGGTGAAAACAAATCCATCCTTAAGGAGCCTACGACAATGAATCATGACATGTCGCTTCTGCCGGATAAGCCCATCCGTTTCAGCGAGCAGGCGATGGCGACGGTATTCGAAATCTATATCAGTTCCTCTGAGGCCAAAAATGCCGCTGCTGCTGCCCGGGCCGCATTTGCCGAACTGGCAGGCCTCGAAGCCGAGCTGAGCCGCTATATTCCCAACAGTGACATATCCAGAATCAATAACCTCCAGTCCGGCCAGGAAGCCGTCGTCAGCCCCGACACCATGGACTGCCTTCTGGCAGCCCAAAAGCTGCACCGGCTCACCAGCGGGGCATTCGATCCAACCCTCGGCAAGGTCGCCGAACAGCACAAACAAACCCCCTCGGAAGTCCATGCCTCCGCCCATCGTCTGGGAATGGACAACCTCGAACTGAATCGCGAAAATCTCACCGTGAAGGTGGTGCGCGGATATGCGGATTTGGATTTAGGGGGGATAGGCAAGGGGTGTGCTTTGGATAAAATGGCTAAGATTCTACGCCAGTGGGGCATCACCCGTGCCATGCTCAATGCAGGGGCAAGCACCATTTTAGCCATGGATCCGCCCGCCGGCCAATCTGGCTGGCCGGCCATTATCCGTCACCCACTGAATCCCGACCAGATTATCGAAAAGCCCATNNCCATCCTTGCCAATCAGGCTCTGAGTGCTTCAAGTATTGTTCGCAAATCGCACATTATTAATCCATCCACCGGCAAACCGGTCACTGACCGACTGGCCTGCTGGGTCTTTGCCGCCGATGGAGCCGCCGGCGATGCCCTCTCAACCGCAGTCATGATTATGCCAGAAGACAAAATCAGGCAGCTCCTGCATGAAAAAAATGCATCCAAAGTGATTCTCTGCACCCCCGATGCAAAAATTGCTGTTTTAAGCGAATAAATAAGCCAAAAGTGGAATATTCCTGTCTTTTATAAAAATGATCTCATCCCAGGATTCCTGCTTGATATCTGGACAAAAATGGGCATAATACGGGCTGGATTTTTTGTATATCACAGAGGATATCAGGTTCAAATTTTAAGGAGAAAGACATGTTTCTCGATTTTCTGGTATTTGGTGTTTTTGTGGCTTGCGTCATTGGCATTGGAATGTACAAGAGCCGTCATGAATCCACCGGTGAAGATTATTTTCTGGCTGGACGCGGTTTAAGCTGGTGGCTCATCGGCTTTTCATTGATCGCGGCCAATATTTCCACCGAACAATTCGTGGGCATGTCCGGCAACGCGGCCAGTCACGTGGGTCTGGCCATCGCAAGCTATGAATGGATGGCGGCGATTACGCTGATTGTGGTTGCTTTTGCATTCCTTCCGTATTTTCTCAAAACAGGCATTTACACGATGCCCGAATTCCTCGAACATCGCTATAACACCGCCACACGAACCATCATGGCCGTTGCGACGATGTTTATTTATATACTGCTTCTGGGAGCCGTAACCTATTCAGGTGCATTAACCATTCGCAGTCTTGCCGGCCAGTTGTGGGGGGTGAATGTCAGCCTGGCGGTTGCGTCCCTGGTTATCGGCTTGATTGCCATGATTTACGTCGTCACCGGCGGTTTGAAAGCCTGTGCCTGGGCCGACCTGATTCAGGGCAGCGCCCTGATTGTCGGCGGCGCCCTGATTATGTTCTTTGCGTTCGACAAGCTGGGCAATGTCTCGGAAGCCTGGAAAATCGCCGATGTCAAAACCGGCGCCGTGGCCCTTGTGCAGATGGATCAGGGCCAGGGAGCGATGGAACGGTTTATGGATTTGAACCGGGTTCGCCTGAATATGTTCTTGCCCGCCACAGATCCGGTGCTGCCCTGGACGGCGCTGCTGCTGGGACTCTGGATACCCAATTTTTATTACTGGGGCCTGAATCAGTATATCACGCAGCGAACCCTCGGCTCCGCCTCGCTGGCACAGGGGCAAAAGGGTATCGTCTTTGCCGCATTCATGAAGCTGCTGATTCCGTTTGTGATTGTGATTCCCGGTATTATCGCTTTTAATCTGTTTGCCAAAAACATGCAGTTCGAGGCCGTCTATGATAACGCTCCGGTGATTTCCAAATATCACAAGGTCAACCCCCAGACGCAGCTTGTCGAAGTCGTGGACTCTCCGTCGGAAGAAGCCATCGCCGCATG
The DNA here is from genome assembly GCA_002482415.1 of Phycisphaerales bacterium UBA7708. Lineage (GTDB taxonomy): Bacteria > Planctomycetota > Phycisphaerae > Sedimentisphaerales > Anaerohalosphaeraceae > Anaeroglomus. The sequence goes on along the minus strand of DLFY01000085.1, from coordinate 5,433 downwards.
GCCGCAGGGGCGATTCATGGTGGCGTTGTTCGACAGTGAACAGACCATCAAGGCCATCAAGGCCCGGAATATGTTTGTTCTTCCCATCGTCAAGTCTGTCTATGAAACACTCAAACCGGCGGACTTTACGACCTTTGCCTCCGATGACCAGTCATGGAATTTTGTCTTCTCATCGCTGGAAGCAGAACTGATAATCTATAATGAAAAAACCAAAACTGCCGCAGCCGCCGCCGCCAAACCCGTGGTTACGGAAAAGTTTATTGCCCATAAATACGACACCGCTCTGGCTCAACTGCTGGGCAATGTCCTGCCGCAGGGCAAGGGTGTCGTCGGATTTGTTCTGGCGGCCCTGCTGGGGGCCGTGGTCAGCTCGCTGGCAGCCATGCTCAATGCCGCTTCGACCATCTTCAGCATGGACATTTACAAGAAATTTATGAACCCCGAAACCACGCAAAAACAGATCGTTTCGGTTGGGCGTATTTCTGTGGTGGTCTTTGCGGTCATCGCGGTTCTCCTGGCCCCGCAGTTGGGCAATCCCAAAATCAGCCACAGTATCTTCACCATCATCCAGGAAGGCCAGGGCTTCATCTCGCCCGGTATTCTGGCAGTGTTTGCCTTTGGATTGCTGGTGCGCAAAGCGCCTGGCATGGCCGGCGTGCTGGGGCTGGTGACGAATATTGTGTCCTACGGTGTCCTCAAAGCGGCAGTTCCGCAGGTCCAGTTCCTCAATCGCATGGCCATCTGCTTTGGTTTGTGTCTGCTCGTGATGGCAGTCATTACGGTGGTTCGCCCGCTGGCTCAGCCGATGGAGTTTAAACAGAATACCACGATTAATCTGGAAGGTTCCCGCGGGGCCATGTGGGTTGGAATTGTAGTTGTCGTGGTAACGTTAATTTTATATGTTATTTTCAGCCCCCTCGTAATTGCCAAATAAAGGAGTTCTTACCGTGAAAGCAGTATCCCGGGTAACTAATGATAAACAGGCATTTGCGGCCCTGAAGACCATTGCCGCAAAGAAAAAAATTAATATCAAAGGCGCCAAAGTCCGCCGGACCTCCTCGCGGTTCTGCATCGGCGTCGAACATGGTGACTATAACGGCACCGAGCTGTTTGGCGTCGGTACCGACCGCTTCATCTGGATGGCCTATAAACCTAACGGCACCACGAAGATGCGGCTGTACAGCGACAACTTCCCCGGCGACGGCGTCATCCAGTTTGAACTGGGCAGGATTCCCGCCCCCCGGTCGCCCAAAACGGCCGACACCTGGGCACGGTTCCCTTATGGCGTGAATTATATCCTGGNNAAAAAGCAGGTTATAAGCTGACTCAGGGCATCGATGCGGTCCTGCTGGGCAATATCCCCGGCGGCGGCATGAGCCGTTCGGCCTCGCTGGCGCTCAACCTGATTCTGTCGGTCCTCGATGCCAACGGCATCGTCGAAAAAGACCAGATGAAGATTGTCGATCTGGCTCAGGCGGTTGAAAATGAATACATCGGTTCTCCCTGCGGCAAACTCGATCAGATTATGATTCTGTTCGCCAAGCAGGGCATGGGAACCCACTACAAGCCCGCCACGCGCTCCATCAGCTATGTTCCCCTCGGCAAGAAGGCCAAAGACTTCCGTATCGTCGTGATGGACACTGGTACCGTTCGCCCCGGTCTGGAAAAATCGACCTACAAAGTCCGCCGCGCCGAATGTGAAGAACTGGTCAAAAAAGCCCAAAAAGCCGGCTTCAAAATCAACTGTCTGGCCGACATCAAAACCGATGCACTGTATAACAAAATTAAAGCCGCCTTCGAGAAAAAGGCTCCGCATCTGGTGGATCGGATGACCTATATCTGCAAAGCCCAGAAACGATTCTACAAGATGATGGAAGCCTGGAAAAAAGGCGACATCGTGACTGTCGGTAAGATTTTCCGCGAGGATGGTATCGGCCTGCGTGATGAATACAAGATTTCCGGGCCTGAACTGGAAACCATGTGCGATATCGTCCGCACCGTTCCCCAGACCATCGGCGAGCGTATGCTCGGCGGCGGTGATAAAGGGGCGGCAGGGGCTATTGTACTGGCCTCCGGCGCTGATGCCGTTAAGAATGCAGTCGATATCGCCTATCCGCAAAGCCGACCTGACTTTGCCGATAAATATGCCGTCCATACCTGCAAAGTCGTCGATGGCGTCAAGGTCTTCGAAAAGGTCTTTTGATTTGGTTTTTCATTCTGGCAAAACAGCACCCGCTGGGTATAATAAGGCTCGTCTGCAAAGGCGGGCCTTTTTTTATGGATATTTAGTGTCCAGCTTAAATTAGACTATAAATCCATATTCTTGCGAACTTTATCCGTGCAGGACAAATAGAAGATAGAAAGTGTCGAATGAAATGGAAAGGATTCGCCAATGGCAAAGCTGCTGTATATTCAGTGTTCGCCGCGTGGGCAACGGTCTAAGTCGATTCAGGTGGCCGATGCATTTGTTGAGGCCTGCAAGGCCCGTAATCCAAAGGATACCGTAGAGGTCCTGAATCTATTTGAGGCCCCGTTGCCTGCCTTCGACGGCCCGGTTGTGCAGGGCAAGTACAATATCATGCACGGCAAACCGCACACCGCCCAGGAGAAAAAGGCCTGGGACGAAGTGGTTGACATCATCGACCATTTCAAATCCGCCGATAAATATGTATTTGCCATTCCCATGTGGAACTTCGGCATCCCCTATCGGCTCAAGCAGTATATCGATATCATTGTTCAGCCGACCTATACTTTTGCCGTGTCGGAAGCAGGCTATGAAGGTCTTGTCAAAGGCAAGCCTGCCCTGGTTGTTCTGGCGCGAGGCGGAGCCTACTCCGGCCCGGCCGAAGGCTACGACCAGCAGAAACGCTATCTGGACCAGATTCTCAACTTTATCGGCTTTACCCGAATTGAACACATGCTCGTGGAACCGACCTTGAACAGTACCCCGGAAGCCGTAGAAGCCATGGTGGAAGAACGCAAACAAGAGGTACGCCGTTTAGTTGATGCTTTCTAATTTCTAACGAGCCGTTGACTCCAGCCAGTGGGGAGCCAGGAGTGCAAAATCCTGGAGGTTCACTGTCAAATCCCCATTTAAATTCGCCGGCCCGTCGTCCAGCCAGTTGATGGCCATTTGATGTAAATCAAGAATATCGACAACGCAATCGTTATTAATATCACCGGGTGTCCTGGTGGTGCAAAGATCGACGAGTTTCAAAACCACACCGCCGGTCCCATAGGGGCCTAAAAATTGGCTTGCAAGTACATACAATTCACCTGAACTATCCTGTCCGAATCCTTTAAGATATAAATTGAGATTCCTGTCATCCAATCCAATGATAAATTCATGGATTGTTCCCGTGTTGATATCGGCGTAGAACAACCTGCCGGCCGGATTGGCAAAGCCGGTTGAAAAATCGCCGAAGACATATTTACCCGAAAGCTCAGGAATGGCTGAGCCGCGATAGACATAACCCCCGATAACGGCCGTACCGTCATCGTGGTCGTATTGAGCTATAGGATCAACCAGGGCACTGGGCAGTCCCGTAAGATAATTCGAAACATTGCCGGTCTGGGGGTCGAATCGAAATGTCCCTTCTTTTAGATTCCAGCCGTAATTCCCTCCTGCCACGATAATATCAATTTCTTCAATATAATTCTGACCCGCATCGCCTGTGATCAGATCTCCGGTCACGGAATCAAAACAGAACCGGAAAGGATTACGAAGCCCGTATGCGTAGATTTCATCAATTCCCGGGATACCCACAAATGGATTTGTCGCAGGCACACGATACCTGCCGTTGGCGCTGACGGCATCCGAACTGCCGGGGGTTGTCGATGGATCAAGCGGATCGATTCGAAGGAATTTTCCAAGCACGACATTGAGATTTTGCCCGTTCCCATTCGGGCCGTGTCCCAAACCGGAATCATTGCCTGCTCCGCCATCCCCCAGAGAAATATACAAATATCCATCAGGTCCAAAGGCAAGCATTCCTCCATTGTGGTTGAATTGGGGTTTGCTGATTCTCATTATTTCGCGCCGGGAGGAGGTATCAACTATATTGGGATCCGCCATGCTCACGGACCATTCTGCAATAACGCTCTGACAATTAATCACCGTCGGATCAAATTCAGTAACAAAGTCCGCAGATCCGCTGTCCGGCTCGCTGGTAAAGGTATATATTTTGCGAAATCCGGGACTTGTCGAATTCAGAAAATCCGGATGAAAGGCCATCCCAAGAAGTCCGCGTTCGTCAAAATCGTTCTCATCATGAGTACCAATTATCCCGAGCGGACTGACTAATCGGTTCGTGACATCCAGAAAAGGCACATTCAGAAGAATTCCTGCATGAATAATAACTATTTTGCCTGCCTGGTCCACAATAAAAAGTCGGCCGGTGTCATCCGGCGCGGGGCTCATGTCGATTGGAGCCGTCAATCCGGAAACAACCGTTTCCAATTCCACCTTGACAGTGCCTTGTGGAATGACCGCAGGAATCGGGTTGGTTAACGGCTGAATCACCGTGAAATTGCCGCGCATGGTCGATACATGAAGGGCGCAGCGGTACCCGGGAATCCTGCCCGATGCTGTCATGGCATTATAAAGTCCCTGTGTCAGAGTGAAGGAAACCGTATTTCCCCCCGTATCCTGCCAGTTGACTCCGGGATCGGATTCGAAGGTTCCTGTCACAAAAGGCAGTTGCGATAATAGAACCGTATCCCCCGAAAAAGTGGCCGCTTTTGCAATAATATCGATGGGATGACTTCCAAAATTGGTTACCGAGATTTGATACCGTTTGCCGATCTGAACAGTTAATGTGGGATTTTGTGTCCCTACGGTTCCCAGGCCGCTTGTTCCAGGAAAATAAGAGTCGAGTTTGTAGGCCGTAAAGCCCACATCGCCAAACGTCCAGCCTTCGATTGCCGGCGCTGAGCCGGATAAAATTACAAGACACATCCCCACCCATTTTAAAACATTCGTTTTCATGTCCGTTCTCCTTATTAAACTAAGTTCTAATGTGAATCCGTTCTGGTGCACCATTTGCGACTGAATTGTCCACAATGATTTATGTTGTGACATTAAGAAATACGCAAATTCGGTGAGTTGAACAATTGGGAAATAGCTCATTTTATGCAGATAATTTACTTAGGGGGCTTGTGCTGAAAAACGCGAAGTTCAAAACCATTAAATCATATCCGGTTGCCTTAAAAAATGCCCCTGAATCCAGACAAAACGGCTGTACAACGGACTTATTGCAGCGATGCAGGAAGAAAGCAAGCATCTGATCGGCAAGTTAGTTGAAACCTTTTAAGCAATTAATATATGGCTAAAATGTCCCTGTATTCAGCGGTTCGTAGAAGGCCTGCGGTTTGGGGCCAAGCGTGTTGGTCAGGGTTCCGATTTTTTCGACGGCACATTCAATGGTGTCGCCG
>DLFY01000200.1:6739-6938 GCA_002482415.1 Phycisphaerales bacterium UBA7708 | reverse complement strand
TGGAATTTTTTCCGAAACCGCCAAATGCTGCAGGCCCGCGGCGGTATATGACTTATTGGCCATTAATAAATATTCTTTCCAACCGGCTGCTTAACCGACTTAATAATTCGTTGGGTATCGTTCCGGCATTGGCGGCAATCTCTTCAACCGATATTTCATCCGTACCATCCCGGCCGATCAATGTCACGGTATCACCGCG
>DLFY01000200.1:0-6711 GCA_002482415.1 Phycisphaerales bacterium UBA7708 | reverse complement strand
ATATGCGGCCGACGATTGGTGCGCGGTATCCATGCAGCAAAACGCAGCCTTGCTTACTGCCAAGGTCTCTCGGCACTCCGTCAGAATAACCGACGGGAAGCACAGCCACCCGCGTATCCCTCCTGGCAACAAACTGGCGGCCATAGCCAACGCTCTCTCCAGCCGTAATCGTTCTGATGAGAATCACCTTCGCCCTCAGGGATAATACGGGCTTAAGGTCCGCCTTCTGTTTGGCTTTACCCGAGGCTCCATATAACGCAATACCAACTCGGGCATAGCCGCATCGCGTTTCAGGATAGTTTAAAACGCCGTAACTGCTCTGAATATGGATTTTAGGCATGGGGATTCCTCCTCTCCTAAGTTCCTCAAGCAAAGCATAGAATTTTCGGATTTGCAGCCTCGTAAAATTCATATCAGCTGTTTCCATGCTGTCGGAAGAGCAAAGGTGCGTAAAAATGCCGTTCACTTGAAGATGGCAGTATCGGAAGATTTGCGCGATTTTCTGCGGGTGGTCATAGCTTTCTCCCAGCCTGTGCATGCCGGTATCCACTTTGATATGGACCTGTAACGTCTTCCCAAGGCTGCTGAGCTCAGAGGCATATTGCGCATCCACGATCGTCTGTGGGAGACGGTATTTGGAAAGCTCCGAGGCCCTGTGCGGATCGGTATATCCCAGGATAAGTATTTCTCCCTGAATTCCGTTTTTGCGAAGGTGAATACCTTCATCGATCGTGGCAACCGCAAAGGCATAAACGCCGGTGCGGTTCAAGGCTTTTGACACCTCGATATCGCCATGCCCGTAGGCGTTGGCCTTGACGACGGCACAAAACCGCGTCCGGGCCGGGCAGAAGGTGCGGAGGTTGCGGACGTTGGTCAGCAACTGGTCGGAATAAATATGCGCCTGAAGGTCGGGGCGTATCAATTGAGGTAATTGTGTGGTATTCATGATTTATTGTGTTCCTGAATGGAGCCGCCGGGGCAGGCAAAACAGATGCACAAGGCCGGGGGTTGTCGCGAGCCGCCCTGCGGTATAAATATGTCGACTACATCTTTTTTGTGTCATTACGTATTTGTCCGTACAGATGAAACAATTCCCGGAATGCCCGCAGGATGACCCGCAGCTTGGCGCCGGTGGGCCTGCCTGCGACACGGGGATAATGGCGGACGCCTTTCTGGACGATGGTGCAGCCCTGTTTGGTCGCCCGGGCCAGGACTTCGGTATCAATCAGGGCGCCGGTGCTGATCAGATTCATCGTATCGAATATACAGCGGCGGTAGAGTTTGAATGCACAGTCAATATCCCGCAGCCGCAATCCGAAAACAAAGCACACCAGCCGGGTCCAGCAGAAGGCATTAAATCGGCGTCCCAGACCTTCCTGCCGGTTGAGACGATAACAGCTTACGATGTCATAGCGTTCAATCAGGGGCAGGATGTCGGCCAGCTCTTCCACGTTGAACTGGCTGTCGCCGTCGGTGTAGAAAACCAGCTCTTTGGAGGCCGCCCGGAAGCCGGATTGCAGGGCCTTGCCGTATCCCATATTGTGCGGGTGGTGAACGACGCGAATCTGCGGGATTTCCCGGGCCAGCCGGTCGGCAATCGCGGCGGTCTGGTCGCTGCTGCCGTCGTTGACGATAATCACTTCAAAATCATCGGCCAGACTCTGCAGCACGGCGACCGTCTTGCGGGTCAGCGGTTCGACGGTGGCCTGTTCATTGAAGCAGGGGAAAAAGGCGCTGATGGAATGGCGTTTTCCTGCGGCGGGTTTGGAAGTGTTTTCGGGTTTATCCATAGGTTACCACATCGCACGGTTGATGATAGCTTCGCCTTCCGCTTTGTAATCGTTGGACAGGTTGAGATAGTCCTGCTTCTTGGCCGGGATATTCCGGCTGAGGTTTTCGGCGGTGATAATCGCACATCGCAGGCGTTCAAGGTATCCGTTTTTCAGTCGATAAGCGGCACGATTGGCCTCGAAGTCCGTCAGAAAAGTGGTCAACTGCTCCAGAATCAGCTTGTGATTGCCGGTGGTCATGCCCGCGTTAATCAGTTCAATCAGGGTTGCCGTGCAGGGCCGGATGCGAAATGCTTCCACTGCAGACTGCTCCAGTTTGGCCGACAGATTGCTGTTGAAGACCGTCGGCAGCAGCTTGGTCAGCGTCATGTGACGCGACAGCTCGTTGGGGAATGCAGCGCTGCCGTTGATGATGCTGCTGATGAGTGTTTCGCCCTTTGCATGGCGGGTGTCCGCCATCATCCACTGGCAATTGTCGTAATAGGCGGTCTTCCAGTTGCCTGAGCGCGACAGGGCCTTCATGAAGTCGGAATTGCCCTGGCTCATCGGAACTAAAACGACCCAGACTTCGTAGGGCTTGAGCATCTGGTTAATCCATTCGGCCATGGCCCGGTAGTCCGCGTCGGTCATGTATCTGCCTGCCAGATAGGCATTTTTGACCGCGGGGCATTCTGTGCCCCCATAGATGACCTGCCAGATGGTATAGGTATCGTGGTTATAGGCCGCCTGAGCCCGTCCGTCCATGAAGAGCTTCAGCGGGATTTCGCCGGTTGCGGGGTCGGCTTTCTGACCAAACGCAATCGCTCCGCCTTCGGTCCAGTAGTTGAACATCCGCCCGGTCATCTGGTTGTCGTTGATGAACCGGCACACGTCGATGGGCTTGACATTGGAGGCGGTCATTCGCATGAAGACGGAATTATAAACGCTGTCTTCCGGCCACGGGGCCAGGTAGATTTTATAGAACGCGCCGCCCCAGTATAAACCAAGGAACAGACAGACCGCACCGTAAAGGGCGATGCTCAGATAGCGATAAGTCCGGGGAACCGGCATTGGTTCGAGGTTGTTTGCGGGTCTGTACCGGGTTGCGGCGGTGATGGTCTGATATGCCTGCTGGAGCAGGAGGGCGATGACCGGGCAGACGGCCGGGCCTGCAATCGCGATAAATCGGCGGGACTGGACCGCCATATAGGTGGTCATCAGGGCAATCGCCACCAGGGGCAGGTCAATTTTGGGCCAGTGGGCGTACTGTTTCTCGATGTCGGCGGGCTTGATGCGTTTATCCATCAGCAGATTGGGCCGGAGAAGATGGCCGATGAACCAGACGATGAAGATCACCAATAAAATGATGCACATCACGCCAAAGGCTTCCTCGTCACCGACGGGATTGGGTCCCTGGGTCTTGGTTTTCTCGTCAAGAAAGCTGAACGCCGGGCGCCACTCGTTGACATTACGCCAGGATTCGGCGTGTTTGCTGACACTGATTTCGAAGGTGTGTGTCAGGTTGGTCAGGTGATATGGATTGAAAACCACCATTGCAATAAAGGACGCAATGGCCGCATAACCGATGGTCAGGGTCTGCTTGAACGGGATGGTGCGGAGGCGGGTCCTGCTCATCAGCGAGACCGCATGCAGTCCGCAGAAGGGCACCATCATCATATAGGCGTAGATGTAGCCGCCGTGGAAATTGGCCCAGACAACGACCAGCGGAACCAGCAGCCAGATATAGCGGATATTGCGATACACCGCCAGTACCAGCACCAGCAGATACAGCGGCACAAAGAAATTCGACCAGCAGGCCGGACGAATGTCGAAAAAGGACCTGCCGATAATCATGGCAAAACAGGCCGCAATCCCCGGCAGCAGCGGGTTGACTCCGATCACCCTCCCGAGGGCATAGACGACAAAAGCCGTCGCAATGAACAGGGCGAATTTCCAGACAATCAGCATGTTGTAATTGGGATTATCTTCCGTGCCGAATAAATGCACCAGTTCATAGAAGGTCAGATGGGTCAGCCAGTTCTGGTTAATCCAGCCGGTGGGGTGGATGGTGCGAATCAGGCCGTGGGTCCATGCAGGCCAGCCTTCCAGTTGCTCGTCGGTAGGGCCGGGCTTGTGCGAATTGAAGCTGAACGGCTCCACGACATCGACGCCGTGGTTGGCGTGGTGCCGCCCGCAGGCCAGGGCGACCCAGGTATCTCCCGCGGCCACCATGTGCGTGGAGGCATAAAAGCCAAAGACGGTTATGCCTGCCCAGATAATCAGGCAGGCCGGCAATCCAAAGCGGGCTGGGCCCGGTGATTGGTTTATTTCAGTCATTCTATACCACCATTTTCGAATGCAACGATTTCGGACAGAGAAAAACAGGGATATTGTTACCTACTTTAGCCATAACGTCAAGGAAAATGAACCCCATAGAGCCGGAATCCGAAAACAGGAGAATTCAGGATGTAGTTTGTTGCACCTTTTTCACNNATATATAATAATATTCTTTGGATTATTGAGCTAATTTCCCAAAGAATCAAAGAATCTCAATAATCCAAAGAATATTATTATATATATTATTCTTTGGGTTTTTAGCGTAAAAATCCAAAGAGTCAAAGAGTCTCATGTTTTCTCCCGCCCCTCAACCTATATTCTTTGCCGAAAGTCGTTCCGTTTTCACAATAAAGTCAGGCTGGAGTGCAACAGGCACGGGGTGACGAGCCATGGCCAAGCATGCCACGATCACATAACCCAGGGAGGCAATAAGTGTGGCAGTCTGAGGCAGTCAGGCTGTGGGCGAGGTCGCTGTGCTGACAATAAACATAGATGCGTATGAACTGGACAAAACCGATGCCCTGTTATATAATTTGGACCAGCCATCGGGACAAGATGATAGCTGGATTAAACAGGACGGACTATGTCGCACATTGTGTGTGTCGGGCCGGACCAGAGGAAAAAGGGGACACAGATGATTCTGACAAAAACGGGAGTCGTGGCAACGATTGGGCCGGCCTGCAGCAGCGAGGCGGTGCTGCTGGAGATGATTCAATCCGGCGTGACAACATTCCGCATGAATTTTTCACACGGCACCTTCGAGGAGCATCAGCAGCGGCTGAATATGATTAACCAGATTCGCAGGCAGTTGACTTACGAAATCTGTGTGCTGGGCGATTTATGCGGCCCCAAGCTGCGTATCGGCAAGATTCAGCCGGAAGGACAGGTTCTCCAGCCCGGCGAGGAGGTGGTCATCTGTTCGGATTGTCCGGTGGGGGATTTGCATCGGTTCGGGACGAACTATCCGGCGTTTGTGCAGGATGTCCTGCCCGGCCAGCGGGTGATGATTGATGATGGTCAGCTTGTGCTGACGGCAACGGAAAAGACCGCCGCTGAAGTCCGCTGCAAGGTGCTTGTCGGCGGGGCGGTATTGAGCAATAAAGGCATTAACCTGCCCGATTCAAAATTAAGTATTCCCGCCATCACTGAAAAGGACTGGCGCTGGGTGGACTGGGCGATTCACAATAATCTGGATTATCTGGCGCTGAGCTTTGTGCAGACGGCGGCTGAGATTCACCATCTCAAGGAATACCTGGCCGGCCGGGATTCGTGGATACGGGTGATTGCCAAGATCGAAAAGCCGCAGGCCCTGGAGAACCTGGAGTCGATTCTGGAGGCGGCGGATGCGGCGATGGTTGCCCGCGGCGACCTGGGCGTGGAGATGGATATTGCCGAGGTGCCGCTGGCCCAGAAGCGCATCGCCCGAATGTGCCGCAGGCTGGGCAAGCCTGTAATTGTAGCCACTCAGGTGGTGCAGTCGATGATTCAGAATGCCTCACCGACGCGGGCTGAGGCCAGCGATGTGGCCAATGCGGTGATGGATTTTACCGATGCCATTATGCTGTCCGGCGAGTCGGCGGTGGGCAAGTATCCGGTGGAGTCGGTTAAAGCCGTGGCGCATATCTGCCATCGCATTGAGGCCTGGCAGGACCAGCAGAACATTGAACGTCCGATGATTGAGACCGAACCAGGGCTTGGCGAGCTTGCGGCAGTGGCACGTGCGATTGCGCAGATGCTGGATCATGTCAAGGCGAAACTGGCGGTCGTCTGGACACAGGCCGGGCACAGTGTGCGTCTGTTAAGCAAGGCCCGGATGGATGTGCCGATTCTGACGGTCTGCCCGGATGCGCTGATTGCCCGGCAGATGAGTCTGCATTACGGCGTGGTCAGCATTTGTCAGGCCCGGCCACGCAATTTTGATGATTTCATCGCGACAACCACCGGCGTAATTATGAAAAACGGCTGGGCCGCTCATGGCGACCGCGTGCTGTTCGTTCTGCCGCAGGACATTCTGAATATCCAGACGCCGCTGGCGCTGGTGCTCAGAACGCTGTAAAGGGCTTACAGGGAACCGGTCAGCCAGTTGTCGGCCAGTTGGTTTAAATCCTGAATATCGACGGTATTGTCCGGCTGGCCTGCGGGAGCAATATCGGCATTGGCATTCCAGTTGGCGGACTGACTGGTGGTCATCCATACGCTGCTGTAGGCGCCCAGGTCCTGCATATCCACTTTTCCATCCCCGGACGGGGCAGGGGCAATATCCCCGGCCAGCGGAGCGGTAATCCGTTCGAATTCAAGCACAGGATCATCCTGGAGGAACATGCCGCCGCCGCGAATCACAATATTGTACTGGGTAAACAGGTTCATGCCGATGATGCCGTCCAGCTTGCCGCCTTCGGGGCTGGAGATATCCAGCAGAACCACCGGGACGTTGGTGTATTCAAGCCATTCGCCGATAGCAGGCATCTTCAGAGAGTCCAGATAAAATCCCGGCGCCATGATGGATTCGCCGGTGACGCCTTCGATTTCGACTTCAAAATCCGGGTTGGCGGGATTGAGTTTCAGCCGTGCGGCGATACGGGAATTGATGACGGAAATCTGAGCG
>DLFY01000139.1 GCA_002482415.1 Phycisphaerales bacterium UBA7708 | reverse complement strand
AGTACACCAGCCAGCGTCTGTTTCCATCGTCCATAAGCGTCTTTACAGGCCTTGGCTGTGCCTGTGTCCGGCTCAATCGTCTGCAGCTTATTCAGGCTGGCAAAAGCCTCCGGCGCGGAGCGATAAATCCCTGCCCCCAGGCCTGCCCCGCGAGCCGCTCCCTGCGAGCCGTCGGTATTGTACAGTTCCACCGTCGCACCCGTCAGCGTTGCGAATGTCCTGGCAAAGATATCCGACAGGAACATATTCGCCTTGCCCGCCCGCACCGTCTCAATCCGCAGGCCCATCGTATTCATAATCTCCAGGCCATAATTCAGGGCAAACACAATCCCTTCCTGTGAAGCTCGCAATAGATGTCCAAGCTGATGCGTATTCAGCGCCAGATGATGCACCGATGCCCCGATATTTTTATTTTCCAGTGTCCGTTCGGCGCCGTTGCCAAAAGGCAGAACCACCAGCCCCTCCGAGCCGACGGGGATTTTGGCGGCCAACGCATTCATTTCCGGGTAATCCTTCCCGCCCATCACCGTATGCTTCAGCCAGCTATTGAGCCGACCGACGCCGTTGACGCAAAGCAGAACGCCGTTGCGAGCCGCGGCAGGGGTGTCATTGACATGTAAAAACGCATTCACACGCGATTGGGTGTCGTATGCAGCCTTGTCCGAAATACCATAAACCACGCCGCTGGTCCCGGCGGTGGCGGCAATTTCTCCCGGATTCAGCACATTCAGCGACAGGGCATTGTTCGGCTGGTCGCCTGCCCGATAAGTCACCGGCGTTCCCTGCTGAAGTCCCAGTTCCGCCGCTGCCGTCGCGGTCAATTGGCCCTGCATCCCAAACGTCGGTACCAGCTCCGGCAATAGCGACGGCTCAAATCCATAATACTGCATTAAAATATCGGCCGGCTTGCGATTAACAAAATCCCACAAAATCATTTCCGACAGACCCGACGCCGTAGTCACCGCCTGCCCGGTCATTTTCATCGCCACCCAATCCCCCGGCAGCATGATTTTAAACACCCGCTTAAAATGCTCAGGCTCGTTATCTTTAACCCATTTTAACTTCCCGGCCGTAAAATTGCCCGGCAGGTTCAGCATGTACTTCAGGCACGTCTGGCTGCCGATCCCCTCGGCGGCCTTCTGACCAACCCCCACCGCCCGGCTGTCGCACCAGATAATCGACGGGCGAATCACCGCCATCGATTTATCCACGCACACCAGCCCGTGCATCTGGTAGCTGATGCCGATAGCCTTGATGTCGGCAGGGCGGACCCGCGATTCACTCAAAACCCGTGCCGTTGCCCCTTTCAGGGCGTCCCACCACATCTGCGGGTCCTGCTCGGCAAACCCCGGCTGAGGGCTGCTGATAGGCATTTCCGTCTGGGGCCAGGAACAGGCCGCAACGGGCTTGCCCGTCTGGGCGTCCAGAAGTGTCGCTTTCACCGATGAGGTGCCGCAATCATAACCGAGCAGATACATAATCAGGCTCTCCGTTGAACAGACTTAATCTACAGTTACAGATTCACACAGCGTAAGAAGAAAGCCTGAAAAGTCAAGTCTGAAGTTGGCCGGTGGTAAATTTCAAACATTAAGGCCGAATAGGACGTTGGATGCCGTCCATCGGTAACCTCCGGCAATCAATTCGTCTGGACAACCACCACGCCTGCCGAATAGCCCGGCATCATAAATCGAAGCACCTGTCCGCTGAGCCCCGCAATCTTGGCCCGAAGCTTTACGGCATCCGGCTCCGCCAGCGTATTCCGGGCCGAAAGCGAACCCGGTGCATAATAAAGCATGTATGCAGACGCAGGTACAAAAGAGCTATCGATTTCATACTCCACGGATTTTGACGAAGCATCCGGATTGACGATATGCAGGTACAGTGTGTTTCCATCCTCGGTCAAAGTCGAAACCACATTCAAATTCATGTCGGCCCCGGTTGTTTCCACGTGGTTCGGACCATAATGGTCATGCCACAAATGCATGACTTGATAATTGGGTGCAGGGAACCAGCCGGAGTGATCGAAATTGATAAACGCATTATCCCAGCCCGAAGCGGATGTGTGCCGCAAAAACAGGGCCGGCCCGCCAATCTCAAACACATCCCCCGTCCGCTCAAAGGCATTCAGCAGCCCGCCCGCATATAGCCCGGTACGCCAGTCGGTGCTCTGGGCGTTCCATTCCGACATGTAAATCCTGATGTTCGGATTAGCCGAATTGGCAATATAAGCCCCCAGCGTTTCAATAAATGCCTCATAACTGCGAGGACCGGCCTTGAAATTAGATGCATCTTCGTAATGGTGCGTACTGATATAATCAAACAGGGTGCCGCAGTTATCAATCAGCGTGCGGTTCCAGTTCTGGTCATAACTGCCGCTGCCGCAGGCAATCAATTTGATAGTGGGATCTGCCGCCCGCATGGCCGGGGCAAATGTCTTGACAATATCAATATAGGCATTAATGCCTCCGCCCCAGCTTGTGGACCAGACTTCATTGTCAATTTCCCAGTATTTGACGTTGTAGGGTTCCGGATGTCCGTTGGCTGCTCGTACCGCACCCCATGGAGAATCCGCCGGCCCGTTGCAATATTCGATCCAGTCCAGTGCATCCTGAAGATACTGCTCCGGCGTCAATTTGTAAGGAATCGCCACTCCGCACGTTCCATTCAACAGGCCGGTGTTAATCACCAGTAGAGGTTCCGCCCCGATGGCCTCGCACATCCGAAGAAATTCATCGGTTCCATACGAATTGGTATCCTGATCATCCCACAGGCTGATGGGGTATTTATGGTGTTCGTGCTGCCGGCCGATCCCATCTTTCCAGAAATAAGCCGAAGCATAGCACCCGCCCGGCCAGCGAATAATCGGAGGCCGCAGGCCCTTGACCGCGGCCAGCAAATCTGGCCGATAACCACCGACATCCAGGGCATCCTGCCCCATAAGGCTGACCTGATCGATTAAGACGGTACCTGACCCCAATAACGTGATTCTCAGGCTGCCGTCATCGGTCGCCGCCGAGGGCGTAATCTGGAACGGATATTCCATCCATGCCTCTGTTGGTACGGCCAATATTGCCTGCCCGACAACAGTGTTACTGCCAAGCAGCTCAATTCTGACGCCTCCTGTAAGTGTTCCCTTCATCCATAGTGAACCCTGATACAGTTGAGGAATAAATGAAAAGTTATCCTGCACCAGCCCCGTTTCGCTGCCGTCACTGATAATCTGCACACTGTAGTCGTCATTGAGTGCATCCGTACTCAGGGTTCCCTGCCCGGTGCCGAATAGAGTCCAGTAATCCGCACCAAAGTCTGTTCCCGGAAGGGCGGGCAGTCCACTGAATAGAATCGTTGAGGTGGAAAGATATTTGACCTGAATATTGCGGAACCGTGCCTGGGTTGCCCACGTTCCCACACCGACTTTACCGGCCAGATGCGGATTATTGCTGTCTGTAAAGTCCATCAGCGGATTGGGATTGCTGGCTTCATTCAGCCAGACCTGAAAATGATTGCCCTGACAGCGGATGCGAATGGTGTACCATTGCCCCAGGGTAATGCTGCCTGCGACCGAAGTCCCGGCAACCGTACTCCGGCTGCCATTGATTTCCTTTTCGATGGCATGAGTGGCATTATTCCATCCCCCCAGATTGAGCCAATAGAAATTGTCGCCATCCGCATAACGGAAGGGAATCAGAAAACCTTCACTGCCGCCGTCTCTCTGAGCCTCAAGGGTCAACTCATAATCCTGCCATGACGCGTCACCAAATGCCAGTCGTACATCGGTCGAAAGACTGGATTGCACCAGTTCATCTCCCTGCTCGCCGGTTTCGATTGTCCAGACGCCGCCTCCGGCCCCGGTCATCTCAAAACTGCGATTCCAGACCAGTTCCCCCCACAACCCGCCGTTGACAGAATGATAAATATGCTCCAGAAAATGCCCGTAAATCTTCTCATCAATCAGATTCAGTACATGGTCCGTATTGACAAAGAAAGGTTGTTCGGATACCTGAATAGATCGGGGATAAAGTGCCGAATCATAGGTCAATGTATCCTGCAGCCAGTCCATATAAAATTCAGGGAAATCCAGCGGCATATCCGGCTCCATCCACAAATTGGCCAGCAGGGCGAAATCTTCCAGATTAATAGTGCAGTCCAGATTATAGTCTGCTTCCAGGTACCCCCATATCCCGCAGGATTCCTCCAGAATTGTCACCTCGACAGCCCGCACCGCGATGGTGTACTGTGAATCATTGCTTTGGGCAGCATGCTGAATAAAGTATGTCTCACTGGTACTCAATCCCATATCGGCGATATGCACTTGAACGGTTTGAGGCTGTGCCCAGTTTTGTGTTGTAAAGCTCAGTGTCTTACTCTGTCCTGAACCATTGCCCACACTTAAGCCCATTGGTGGAATTGCAGTTACGTGAACCGTATCCGTCGGCGCCTGCAGCAGCACAATCTCATAACTGTCGCCCTGGCTGGGATTATCTTTAAACAGCAGCGTCTTGCCATCCGATTCGGTGATATCCACCAGCGGGGGACTGATCATATCCGGACCCCATTGATAATGATTGGCGATATCCTGAGCTGTCAGCGCCGAATTATAAATACGAAATTCATGAATCGAACCTGCCCACTCCGGATCGCTGCTGTAGCCGCCCTTGCCCAGATACGCCATTGCCCGGCTGATTCCGCTGATGGCATTGCCGCTGGTTAATGGTTTGGTTCCAATGAACTGCCCGTCAATATAAAACGTGATGTGGGTACTGTCCAGCGTGGCGACAAAATGATGCATCAGGCCGTCATCATGTTCCATCCCTGCTGCGACGGCATCTTCCTCACTCCACGGGGAAGAATCCAGCGACCGTGTCTGAATAGCCGCACGACTGGCATTGTCCCCGCGAGCCGCCGACAGGAACAAATAATGATACCCCAGATTCGACGAAGCCCCGCCTTCAGACCGACCGTTGCCGCCGAAATACAGGATCATCGTATAGCCTGTATTGCCCCCGGCCTTGGATGTAAACCACAGTTCCGTCGTGACTGCCTCATAGGAATTGACTGCGATCACGTCTCCGGGCATCGACATCCAGTCATCAACACCGTCCAGAATCAGTGAACCGCCGGACACGACAGCATCCCCTTCAAGTGTCCCGTCCGCGTCCCCAATGGAATCCTGTGTGCTGCTGTCAAAACTGTAGCGATGAACAAGTTCCGCCTGGGCTGGACAAGCCAGAAATGCGATTATTAGAACAATATGAATACACGACAAATATCGCATACAACCTCCTTTGAGATTTTCGTTACAAATCGTCAGAATCCGTCAAATTCAGAGGCGGATATCTATAAGTATATGCCGAAATTTTCGGTTTTTTATCCAGAATTCAGCCGGAAGACTTTTTTAGGGAAAGATTTTCTATGAAATATAGATTCAATTACTCCTTTTCGCGCGTCAATGGAACAAAACGAACCGGCATCATGGAACGCTTGCTAATCTTGCCTTTCGGGTCTTTTGTCACCAGAATCAGTTGCTGGCCATCCCTCTGTTTGCCAACCGGAATAATCATCTTTCCGCCGGGTTTGAGCTGGTCCAGCAGCGGCCCAGGAATTTTATCCGGCGCACAAGTCACGATAATCGCATCAAACGGCGCATACTCCGGCCACCCCTTGTAACCATCGCCAATCTTGACACGAATGGTGTTGTATTCATATTTCTTGAATACCTCAATCGCCCGCTCCCCCAGCGGCTTAACGATTTCAATACTGAACACATGCGGCGTAAATTCATTCAGCACCGCCGCCTGATACCCCGAACCGGTCCCGATCTCAAGCACCCGGCTGTTGGGATCCGGTGCCAGTACGCTGGTCATATACGCCACGATAAACGGCTGTGAAATCGTCTGGTCGTGCCCAATCGGCAGCGGTGAATCGACATAGGCGTTGACCTGCTGCTCCGCCGGCACAAACCAGTGACGCGGCACATTCTGCATCGCCTCCAGAATCTTTGGAGCGTTGAGGCTGTAATAGCGGCGAATCTCACTGACCATCTGGTTTCGCTCCTGCTGGCGTTCTTTGGACCGGGGTCGGTTCCAGGCCGGCAATTGATTCGGCTCGGCCTGCTGTGCCGACTTCTGGTATTCAAGGCTCGAATTATCTGAATTTGCCCCGGTGTGATCGCCGGCATTCCCCCAACAGGACAGGAACAGGCATCCTGCAAAACAGACCAGCAATCTGAATGGAATGGTTTTCATCGCTGCACCAGACTTCATTTTAACGTATTCATTACCGTCAGTGCAAGGTAAAAAATAGCGTGGCAGGCTGTTGCGTATGGTCTGCTTAAACGATACAATATCGCATGTTTCGCGTGCCAATGCCCTGTTGCCGAAAAACCAATATCGATATTGGACAATCGAAAGGAAATCCTATGAAGACATGTCTCAAATCAGCAGCCATCATCATTTGTACCACCGTAGTATGTCTGCTCTTCGCCGCAGAACCCGGAGCCGGTACCCCCCAATCCGGACAGGGATTCACCTCCTGGCTGGCCGACCTGGAACAGGCCTATCAGGGCAATAATCAGGATAAAATTGGCCAACTGATTCAGCAGGCAAAACAGCGTCCCGAAGCCTTCCAGCCGCCCGTCGGCGGGCCACCCCCGCAGAGGCAGCGGGGCTCGGGTCGCCAATTCGGCTCTGCTCAGTCTGATTCAGGATATGAAAAGGCCCCCATCCCCAAAGATGAAAATGAAAAAACCATCCTTGCGGTCCTGGACGACATCATCGCCAATCAGCGCTATCTGAATGTGCCGCAAAACGATGGCCGCCTGCTTCGTCTGCTGGCCGAATCCATGAACGCCAAACAGGTTGTCGAACTGGGCACCTCGACCGGCTATTCGGCCATCTGGCTGGNNGCTGGGTATGGCACTCCAGAAGACCGGCGGTAAACTGACCACCTATGAAATCGACGCGGGTCGTGCCGCTGCCGCCCGTGCCAATTTCAAAAAAGCCGGGTTAGCCGATATCATTACCGTCGTCGAAGGGGATGCCCACGAAAAACTCACCCAGTTCAAAGACTCCGTTGACATCGTCTTTCTCGACGCCGACAAAGAAGGCTACCTCGATTATCTCAACAAGCTCCTGCCGCTGCTGCGTCCCGGCGGGCTGATTATTGCTCACAATATCACCCCCGGCAGCGCCGACCCCCGCTATATCGAAGCCATCACCACCAATCCCGGCCTCGAGACCATCGTTCGCTCCGGCGTCAGCCTGACCCTCAAGAAAAGATAAACGCCCTCAGCAGGCTCATTGAAAGCAACCCATGCAAGCAACGCCCAAAAGAGCGCTGTCGCTGTTTGATTCGACCTGCATCATCGTCGGCATCATCATTGGCGCCGGGGTCTATCAGATGGCCCCGGATATCGCCAAAGGCGCAGGTTCAGCATGGGGCGTGCTGGCCATCTGGATTGTCGGCGGCCTGCTTTCATTCTGCGGGGCCTTAAGCTATGCCGAACTGGCCTCGGCCTGCCCCGAACACACCGGCGGCGACTATGTCTATCTAACCAAAGCCTATGGCCGACCGGCGGGCTTTCTCTTCGGCTGGGCTCAATTGGTCATCGTCCGCCCCGGCGATATCGCCGTCATGGCCTTTGCCTTTGCGACCTATGGCCGCCGCATGTTCGACCCGCTGCCCGCCCATCCTCAGCTCAGCCAGCGTCTCTTCGCCGCTGCCGCCGTCATCGCCCTGACAGGAATCAATATGCTCGGCATCCGGCAGGGTAAAGGCACCCAGAACCTCCTGACCACCGTCAAAGCCCTCGGCCTTCTGGCCATCGTCGCCGTTGCCATCGCCGCACCCGCCAATACCGCCCCGGCCCAGCCTGTCGAGCCGCTGCCGGCAAGTCTGGCTCTGATATTCGTCCTGTTTGCCTACGGCGGCTGGAACGAAATGGCCTATGTAGCCGCCGAGGTCCAAAATCCCCGCAAAAACATCGCCCGTGCCCTCGTAGCCGGCACCGCAGCCGTCATGCTGCTGTATCTTCTGGTCAACGGGGCCTTTCTTGTCACCCTCGGCTATTCCGGCCTGGCCGCTTCCGATGCCCCGGCCAGTGATACTCTCGCCGCCGTCTTCCCTGTCGCCGGCCCACGACTCATCAGTGTTCTGGTCTGCATCTCCGCTCTCGGCGCCGTCAATGGCCTGATTTTCACCGGCGCCCGTATCTCCTACGCCCTCGGCAGTACATACCGCATGTTCCGACTGCTGGGCGGCTGGAACCCCCAGCGAGGCACGCCGGCCCCGGCTCTGGCCGTTCAGGGTCTGATTGCCCTGATCCTCATTCTCGTATTCGGCGGATACATCGATGCCGTCCTCTACACCGCCGCAGCAGTCTATGCCTTCTATCTGGCCACTGCGCTATCAGTCATTATCCTCCGCCTCAAAGAACCCCATCTCGACCGCCCATACAAAGTCACCGCCTACCCCTTCACGCCCCTGATTTTCAGCCTCGTCTGCGCCTTGCTCATCTACAGTTCCATCACCTATGCCCTGGCAATCAAACCCGTCAGCCTCATCGTCCTGCTGGCGGCGCTGCTGACAGGCCTGCTGATCTACGGTTTCGCAGAAAAACACCCCCATCCCGACCGATAGCTCCTTTTGCCTCCAATCTCCTCTGGACAGGGCATCGTCTTTACGGTATAAATACCCCAATTCAATCGCTTATATATGGAGAACCAATGAATCAGCAAAACGAACCTGTTGCGGAATTGACTCTGAGAGTCGTTATATTGGGAATTGTGCTGGCCATGATTCTGTCGGCCGCCAATGCGTATCTGGGCCTGTTTGCCGGCATGACCGTCTCGGCATCCATCCCCGCCGCAGTCGTCTCCATGGGCCTGTTCCGGATGCTGCGGAAAGCCTCCATCCTCGAAAACAACCTCGTCCAGACCGCCGCCTCCGCGGGCGAATCCGTCGCCGCCGGCGCGATTTTTACCCTTCCGGCACTGCTGATTCTCGGATTCTGGACAGAGATGAACTTTCTCTATGTAACTCTCTTGTGCGGCCTCGGCGGGCTGCTGGGGGTGCTGTTTACCATTCCGCTTCGCCGCTCGCTGATTATCCAGGAAAAACTCCAGTTCCCCGAAGGCGTTGCCACCGCCGAAGTCCTCGAAGCCGGCCAGAAAGGCGGCAGGGGGCTGGCCGTCCTGATCAAAACCGCCATCGCAGGGGCGATCTATAAAACCGCAAGCCTCGGCGCCGGCCTCTGGCCCGAAACCATGGAAGGGGCCGCACGCTTCTCCGGCTGGCTCTTCTATGGCGGCATCGGCTTAAGCCCCGCCCTCATCAGCGTCGGTTTCATCGTCGGACTTAACATTGCCGTCCTGATTTTTGTCGGCGGGGCGATGAACTGGCTGGCCGCGATTCCCCTGTATGCCCTCCTGACCGAGGCATCCGTGGGCCCGGATGTTGTCGAATCCGCCTATGCCATCTGGAAATCACACACCCGCTACATCGGCGTCGGTGCCATGGTCATCGGCGGATTCTGGACCATCTTCCAGATGCGTCGCACCCTCCTGTCGGGCGTATTCAGCGGACTGCGTGCCTATAAACAGGCCGCCCCCGGCCGGCAGCAGGTTGACCGAACCGAAAAAGATATCCCCATGAAGTGGGTGCTGGGCCTGACGGTCTCGTCTGTCGTTCCATTATTTATTTTATATGAAGTATTTATCAAAAGCACCGCCGTCTCACTGACCATGGCGGCCTGCATGATTGGCGCGGCCTTTATCTTCTCCGCAGTGGCCGGCTACATGGCCGGGCTGGTCGGTTCCTCCAACAACCCCATTTCCGGCGTCACCATTGCCACCGTCTTATTCTGCTCGCTGCTGCTGCTGGGTCTGATGGGCAAGGATTCTGTCAGTGGTCCCGCCGCCGCCATTATTGTCGGCAGCGTGGTATGCAGCGCCGCAGCCATCGCCGGTGACAATATGCAGGACCTCAAGACCGGCCATATCGTCGGGGCAACTCCATGGCGTCAGCAAACCTTGCAGATTATCGGCACCCTGTCCGGGGCCGTCATTGTCGGCCCGGTCATGGCCCTGCTCAATCATGCTTATGGTTTTGCCGGCGCTGCCGGTGCCGGAGAAAAAGCCCTCTCCGCCCCCCAGGCCAACCTCATGGCATCCATCGCCAAGGGTGTCTTTGCAGGCAACCTGCCCTGGACGATGATTTTTATCGGCATGGTCGTGGCGGCAGTGATTATTGCCTGCGACCTGTGGCTCAAGGCTCGCAATAGTGCCTTCCGCCTGCCCATCCTGGCCGTCGCAATCGGCATTTATCTGCCGTTCCAGTTGTCCGTGGCCATTTTCCTCGGCGGCCTGCTGCATTTTGCGGCCGGGCGGGTGCGGCGTTCCATGACCCCCAAAACGGAATTCGAAAAGGAAGGCGGGATGGGTCTGCTGGCCGCCTCCGGCCTGATTACCGGTGAAGCCCTCATCGGCATCCTGCTGGCAATCCCCTATGTCCTGCCCGGCATCAAGGATAAAATGCCCCTGGTCAAAACCGCAGGCCTTATCGGCGACATTGCCGGCGTCGTCTGTTTACTGGGTATCTGCTGGCTGCTCTATCGAGCGGCAATCAAACGCTGCGAATCATAGGAGGCAAATATGGCAAGGCCCTTTACCCTGCTCATTAAGCCCACCGGCCCGGACTGCAATATTGACTGCCGATATTGCTTTTATTCAGGCAAGACCGAGTTGTTTGGCACCGAAGCGCACCGCATGAGCCGACAGGTTCTGGAGCATCTGGTCAAAAGCTATCTCGGGCTGCGTCTGGCGAATAGCTGTTTTGCCTGGCAGGGCGGAGAGCCGACCCTGATGGGACTGGATTTTTATAAACAGGTCGTCGATTTTCAGAAACAATACGGCACCGATGGCCAGGCCGTCACCAATTCCCTGCAAACCAACGGCATCCTCCTCGATAAGGACTGGTGCAC
Organism: Phycisphaerales bacterium UBA7708; assembly: GCA_002482415.1. GTDB lineage: Bacteria > Planctomycetota > Phycisphaerae > Sedimentisphaerales > Anaerohalosphaeraceae > Anaeroglomus. The sequence goes on along the minus strand of DLFY01000139.1, from coordinate 2,137 downwards.
CTTCCTGGCCGAACATCATGTCCTGGCCGGCATCAGCCTCGACGGCCCGCAGGAATTGCACGACCATTACCGAAAGGATCGCGCCGGCCGAGGCACCTGGCAGCGCGTCATGGCCGGAATCGACCAGTGCCGCAAAAATGGCGTCGAGTTCAACATTCTGGTCCTGCTCAACGACCGCAACGTCAAATGCCCCGACCAGTTATTTGATTTCTTCACCGGCCTCGGTATTCGCTATCTGCAATTCATTCAGTGTATCGAAAAAGACCCCGCCACAGGCAGGCCCGCTTCGTATAGTATCACCGCCGAAGAATACGGCGCCTTTATGTGCCGTATCTTTGACCGCTGGCTGGAGCACGGCCCGACCAAACTGAGCATCCGGCTGTTTGACAGCCTGCTGTCCTATATGCTTGGCCGCGGCCATACCGAATGCACCTTCGGCCCCTATTGCAACGATTATATCGTCATCGAGCACAACGGTGATGCCTATTGCTGTGATTTCTATGTGGAACAGCCCTGTCGCCTCGGCAATATCATGGAAACGCCCATCGAGCGGCTGGCCGTCAGTTCCATCAAACGGGAATTTTCATACCGCAAAGCCAGACTGGATAACACCTGCCTCATCTGCCGCTATATGGATGTCTGTCGCGGCGGCTGCCCCAAAGACCGAAGGATTGTCTCCGAAAATATTAATGTGCCTTCGTATTTATGCCCCGGCTATAAGCAGTTCTTTGCCCATGCCATGCCCAAACTGCGTGAATTGGCCATCAAACTCCAGCAGGGCAGAAAGATATCATGAACGGCTCTTTAGAAACCAGTCTGCTATTTTGACCCGAAGGGTTCATAAGTTTCATAGCCGGAGGCGTAAGCCTCCGGACAGGCAAGAAAAAAATAAAGCCCCAAAGGGGCGAAAGAAAATAGCCGGGCGTGGAAACGCCCGGAAAGCAAATCTCTCTGTTCACAAGCCCCGGCAGGGGCGACACAATATGTTGCGTCTATGCAGTGGAATCATTCCCGAAGGGTGGCACGGCCAAGCGCAACTTGACCGTGGGACATTATCCTGTTCTAATCGGTGTGTAGGGGCTGGCCCCCGTGCCTGCCCCATCCTTCAAGCACAGCTTGACCGTGGAACAATGCATACCATCGATCCATTCAAAAAAACAGGCTGTGCGAGAATGCCTCGCACAGCCTTTATATGTTGATCTCACTTAAAAATAATCTCTTTCGTCGCGGCTAAGTACTGTAGCATCAACCATGTGCTGCTGTTGCTCGCGGAATAATTATACCCGTTGGGTATATTGTCGTTCACCGGTCATTAGTTCCAGCCGGCAAAACGGATCGCACCGCTGCGATTAATTACAGGATGTCGGGTGGTTGCACTTGAGCCAGTTGGCCGCCATCATCGCCAGATCTTCCAGATTCACCCGGCAGTCCTTGTTGACATCGCCGTCCATAATGGGGTGATCCAGGTCGCCGCAGCGAGGTTCCGGCGACAGCACGCGGACAAAATACTCGCCCGGATCGTTTTCAATCCGAATGAAATGCCGCCGCGGCAGCAGGTGATACGTATTGGTCACACTGGTAATCCCGCCGGCCCAGAAAGCCGCCATTTCATACACATGTCCCGCTTGGTCTTCGTAATAAATCCGCATCAGCTTCCAGTTGCCTACGGTATTTTCGAGGGTAAACTGATAATCCCCCTCCTGGCCTGCAACAAAAGTCATCCAGTCCAGGTCGGAATTGATGGTGGAAGTATAGTTGATCGAACCTGCCGTCGGCGTGTTGTCTTTGGGAATAGCAGTGGCTTCCGCCGAGACATTGCCGTGGTCGTCCGTATAAGTTCCTATATCGGTGACCGTCAGGGTATAGTAATTACCGACCCGGGCGGAATCTCCAAGAACGCGAATCTTATAGTCTTCCCCTTTCCATGAAGTCAGGGTCATGCTGGTAGTTCCGCCATAGACATTGCTGCATCCGGCGCTGTACACCTCAAACCACACATTGCAGTTATTCAGATAGCCAAGCTGAATCTGGTACTGATGCAGCGGCTGGGTCTGGAACACAAACCAGTCATTGTCATAAGGATTCGTATGGTCCAGAGTTCCAATCAAACCCTGTCCATCCGCGGCAATAGCCGTCG
>DLFY01000352.1:6043-7805 GCA_002482415.1 Phycisphaerales bacterium UBA7708 | reverse complement strand
CCAGTGATGCAAAGTAATAGGGTTTTCATGATAGCCTTTTATCATATCTCGACCCGTAAACCGCATCATGGCAGGATCATACTGGCGGGCGCGGAGGTAATATTGCTCAATCTCCGCATCGTAATACTGGCCCGTAAATTTCCAGGGATTATCCACGCTGGCGGTTTCGACACATTCGCCGTCATAAAACGCCCCATAAGGACGATACGTATAGCTGCATACCGCCGCAGCAGTATTATCCACCACCATCCGCACACTACCCAGCCGGTCATGCACATAAAAATACGGCGTATAGGAGTTCGGATCAACGGGGTCATGCACTCGCTGACTCAGGATTTGCCCATCGGCATAATAATATGATTTTTTCAAAGAGCCGGGAACGAACGAATTCGGATCCTCAATCTCGCACAATATTGTCGGCAATTCGCCGGAAATGTCAACAATATAATTCCGGCCTGCAGCCACCCCATTGACGACCGACTCTCTCCAAATTCGATTGCCCACGGGTCGTATTTGATCGTGTATTCCCGCAACAAGCCCCACAGGCAGTTCTTGCCCCTTGACTTTCGAGCTGACTGAGCCTACAATCCCTGACCTTTATCGAGAAAAAATGCTGAAAATCGGCTCAATACAACTGAATAATCCGTTTCTGCAGGCGGCGTTAAGCGGCTATACCGACTACCCCATGCGGATCATTGCCCGGCGGTTCGGGTGCCCTCTGACCTTTACCGGCGTGATGCTGGACCGCATATCGCTTCACCCCAAGGCCATCAAACAGACCAAGTTTCATTGTCTGGAAGATGAACACCCGGTTGCCGCTCAGATTTTTGGACATGATCCAGAGATAATCGCTCAATCCGCAGCCCAATTCCGCCGGCTCGGATACGATATGATCGACCTCAACTTTGCCTGCCCGGTCCCGAAAGTGCTGCGTCGAGAACGCGGCGGCTGGCTGATGCGTAAGCCGGATATCGTCCAGCAGGCTTTTCTCCGCACACGGGAAGCTGTGGATTGCCCTGTCATGATGAAATTGCGGATTGGATTTGACCACAGCGAGGCCGCCAGGGAAGATTTCTGGCGGATTATTGACAACGCCGTCGCCGATGGTGTTGATGCTCTCGGAATTCACGGCCGGACTGTCGAACAGAAGTATAAAGGCAAAGCAGACTGGTCGGTCATCGCAGAGGTCAAAAAGAAATACCCTAAATTGACACTGTTCGGCAGCGGCGATTTGATGGATGCGCCCACCATCATACAACGAATGCAGGAAACCAGTGTTGACGGCGTTCTGATTGCCCGAGGGGCCATAGGCAATCCATGGATCTTCTCCGACAGCATCGCGCTTTGGGAAGGCAAATCCCTGCCGCAGCCCCCCAGCCTCCCAGAGCAGGCAGACATCATGCTCCAGCACTATGAAATGATTAATCAGGAACGGCCCGGACGACGCGGAGTGTCCTTTTTCCGCAAGTTTTCAGCCCGCTTTGCCCACCGACACCCCGAACGCAAAAAAGTGCTTCTGGACTTTATGCGGGTTAAAGAACCGCAAAAACTGCGAGACCTGATCAATCAGTGGTATATTCAGTACGCCTAAACCGGCATTTTTATCGCATATCAGACAATATCAGATATATAAATACAGTTATTGGGTATACATAAAAAATCTGTAACCACATATTTCTGCATCTCGTCTAAATTAACAGAATTTGGAGTAACTACTGGAAATCCCGGAGTTCCTTTATTATAATAGTGGACATTGCAGGTT
>DLFY01000352.1:3942-5999 GCA_002482415.1 Phycisphaerales bacterium UBA7708 | reverse complement strand
CCGCCCAGATCAACCGCCATGCCAATTGGGTTCTCCACGCCGACATGGATACTTTCAAATCGACCACGATGTCTGCATTTTTACGGCAGAAATCGGCTGAGGCAGGGCTTGAAGAAAAGATGGAGCAATTCAAAAAAATGTTCTCATTTCATCCGATTGACGATGTACATGGTGTCAGTATTTATGGATTTGATAATGAACAGGACCATGCGGTAGCCCTGATTCACGCGGAGTTTAACGCCAATAAGCTGATCAGCCTGCTGACTCAGCCGGAAATGGTAACCTACGGGCCTCATACGATTTACAGTTGGAAGGCCCAAAATTCCAAGAAAAATAAGCGTGAATACGGCACCATCTGGGGTTATAATCTGATCATTATGTCCGGCTCGCTCGAATCGGTGCAGCAGGCAATTGATGTGCTGGATGGAACGACAGAAAATGCGGCTACAGGGTCTTATTTGTCGGGTTTCATTGCTGAACCGGGACAGTTTTTGTATGTTCGAGCCGACCAGGTCTATGAAATTGCCAAGAATGACCCGGACGACATCATGATGAAGCACATGGAACAGCTTCTGATGACCGCCGGTGAAGTCAATGGGCGGTTTCAGTGCCGTGTTGATGTCGGGATTCCATCGCAGGACAAACTGGTGGAAATTGAGCAGATTTGCCGGGGCTTGCTGGCATACGGCCTGCTGGATGTAAAACAGAATAATCCGGAATTGTCGCCGATTCTTCAGGCGATTCAGATACAGCCCAGCGCGGGGTTAATGAGCGTCTGGATGGAATATAAAAGCTCGGATTTTGTGGATGCACTGAGCAAGGCGGCCAAAAGGATGACCGCCAAAGAGAAGGCGACTGCTGTCAGCGGAACCGACAAGGCCGTGAGCAATCGCAATTAATCTTTATTGAAAGGCTGTGAGGATGGCCAGTTCAGATACAACAGTCAGTTTTGTTCTGGGTCAGACCGTACTGGCAGGCGAGGCGCTGGATGCCGCCCGCAAGACTGCCAGTTCGAACCGACGTGAACTTGTGATTGCCGCCAAGGCGGGCTGCAGGGACTCGTTCACTGAACTCGTACGACTGCACACCGACAGTATTCTGCGATTCTTCTACGCCAGACTCCGCAATCTTGCCGATGCGGAAGACCTGGCCCAGGAAACTTTTCTTCTGGCCTGGCGGAATATTGACCAGTGCCGACAGGACAGCAGCTTCAGCGCCTGGTTATTCACCATCGCCCTGAATCAGCTTCGAACCCGTATGCGGCGTAAAAAAATCCTGCTGCCGCTGACCAATATCCTGCGCTGCACCAAGCCCGGCCCTGACCAGAGCGTCGAAGGCAAGGAAGAAAATCAGCAGCTCTGGGATGTTGCGGAAAAACATCTGAGCAGCGATCAATATACCGCCATGCTGCTTCGGTATCGGGCGGAACTGTCAACCATGGAAATCGCCGAAGCCATGAATAAAACCCATTCGCACGTGAAGGTGCTGCTGCATCGGGCCAGAATCAAGCTTCACAGCCGGATCGAGCGGACGGAGTTTTCCGAAGCTGCCGCGGAATAGCGGTTGGGCAGCAATTAAGTTTGACCGAGATGAGAATTGGATAAAACAATACAATGATATGCTGGTATTACAAATGGAAGATTTCAAAGCTCGCCGATGAAAACGACGCAGTGCTGTCGCATGATGTCGCCGGCCATTTGAAACATTGCGAGCATTGCCGACGGTTTTATCATCTGTGTCGCGGAATCGAGCGGGAACTGGATATTGAAATGCCTCTGCCGGCCAGGGCATCCCTGGACGTTCAGCATAAAGTTGCCGAGCATCTCAACAGCACGACGATCAGTTATAAGCGGCGGATTATCCATCGCCGGCATCGCTGGTCTGTGGCTGCGGCAATCCTGCTGCTGGCTGTTCCTGCGGCTGTCATGTGGACGATTTCCAGCGATTTGTCCGTCATGCTGCAAAAAGAACAGGCCCTGGGCCAGGATATAACCACCCTGCCGGCCCTGGTCAATCGCCAGTGGATTGATGAACACAAGCAGATTATCCCATCCGAA
>DLFY01000352.1:193-3914 GCA_002482415.1 Phycisphaerales bacterium UBA7708 | reverse complement strand
GCGGCGAAATTCATGTTTGCCTGCTTAGACCCGGGATTGGGGATGACTGAAGAAGAATCGGAAGACAAGGATCCGGTCATCATTGATTATACCTACCTGACTCCCCGTCAGCCGAATTAGATTTGTTTTCACAGCAATTTGGCAGCAAGGCTATCCATTTATAGCTGAGTATTCCGTCTTTGTCAGCGCATATCCCCGATTTCAATCCCTGTTATAATCCGCTTAAGGGCAAACGGGATTGGCACATTCCAGCCACGCAGCCGCCATCTGGGCCAGATCATTCATGTCCACAATGCAATCCCCCGTGACATCGCCGTCCAGGTTACATTGATAAATTAGGAATGCTGCATTGCTGATATCGTAAACACCGGGATTGGCCATATTGGATACTCTGATCCGGCATTGCTGAGCGTCGACCATGGGTACAAGCCATGCATAGGAGCCGCTGTTGCCGATGTTGGCAGGATACACCTGCGACCAGGACAGGCCGTTGTCAACCGAAAACTCAATCAGCACCGTATTGATTGTGCCGGTGTAACTCCAGGTGATATTCTGGATGGAACCGCCCTTAATTACTTCTGTCCCATTGGGACTAAGCAGCGTCAGAGTTGAAGCTGCAGGAGCAACCACACGCAATCCTTCCAGGTTTTGGAGACCCCATTGATTGGGAGCACCAAACGTACTGAGATTCTTTCCACCATCATAATCCGTGGAATTGGCTGTTATCGCAGCAGAGGGAGTCGCTTCCAGTTTAAAGACCTCGTCGCTGCCGATTCCGGATGCGGGACTGACTCCCTCGCCGGCAGGACCATAAACAATAACGCCGAAGGCATTTCGTATGCGAAGCTGCCAGTTGCTGCTGTTGACAGGGAAACTGGAGGCCTCGATATATAATCCATCGGAACCATTATNNTTGATCCACCAATCACCCGCCGCGGGATTATAGCTGATATCGGTGGGAACATTTTCGGAGACCGTAATGATGGTTCCGCTTCGCAGGTCGGACCAGATGCTGTGGCCTGTCAAATCCAGTGTTTCATCAAGCAATCCATCGGTGTAAATGTCGAATTTCCAATACCGCATATCCAGATGGTCCGTAATGACCACCAGTTCAAACCAGTCGCCGCCATTGCCGGGCACTCTGCCAAAATACGAATCTGAGGCTCTTCCTCCGGCTTCATCAATCAGGGCCGTACCACCTCCCAGATACGAGGCATCATCTACTGCATTATATTCATTCAGAATCACAGAAGCGCTAAAAGCACTGCCGACGAAGACCAGTGCCAAACAAAATACAGAGAAAAAGACTCGTTTTAACATTTCAACATCCTTTCAATTCGCAGAATGCATCACTGTAGGAAGATAACTACCCCTCATATAAAATGAATTATACCAAATTACCCCTGTTTTTGTCAAGAATATTCATTTTATTCTATATGCAGACGGGATTAATCCGGTTCATGTTTATCGACCAGAAGATACTATATTACAGGCTATGACTTCTTGNNGAGTTTTTTGATCACGATCGCCCTGCCCAGAACCAGCAACAGTAAAATGGCACAAAGGTTGCCGAACCAGGCGGGAAACATATCGCCGTGTGCACAGATAGTCTCTTTGGGGACGCCGCGGAATAACAGATCGATAATAAATCCGGCCGTAAACGCTGCAATTACTACGGATACAAGATATAGAACGGCAGTCTTTTTACCCAATACCGACCATAATGTCGTGAAGGCCGCGGCATTGGTCGCCGGGCCGGTCATCAAGAAGACCATGGCCGCTCCAGGATTAAGACCTTTGGCAATCAGGGCAGCAGCAATCGGGACCGAAGCGGCGGAACATACATACATCGGAATTCCTATGGCCATCATAACAATCATCGCCAGGATTCCCCCGCCAAAAGTTAAATAGGTGGAAAAGAAATCATCCGGCACCAGAATGGAAATCACTGCGGCAATGACCAATCCCACCAGCATGGCTTTGCCGATGTCGGCAGGCAAAACAAAGAATGCATAGCGTAATGCTTTGAGCACCGGATTTTCTTTGTTTGCCTGCTTTTCTCCGCTGCCGGATGCAGACTGGCCTGGATGGGTGTCATGGCTGTCAAACAAGCTCACCACGGTTCCGCCAAAAAGACCGCTGAGCATGGCCACGATGGGACTGAAAATCGCGAAGATCGGGCCAAGCAGACTATAAACGATAAAAACGTTATCCAAACCGGTCTGAGGTGTCGAAATGAGAAAGGAAACCGTAGCTCCTTTGCTGGCGCCGTTTTTATACAGAGACATCGACACGGGGATTACGCCGCAGGAACATAATGGCATCGGCACGCCGAACAGCGAGGCTTTTAAGATCGACCAGAATCCTTTTGAACCCAGATGACGTTCAACGGTCGCGGATGAAACAAATACGCTGATAATCCCGGCCACCAGAAAACCAAATAACAAATAAGGCGACATTTGAGTCAACGTCGCCCAGAAATTACTCAAAAATAATTGGATCGATTCCCACATGTTATTCACCTATAAACGTACAGTTTTATCAGGATAATATACGCTGATAATCCATCCCCTGTTCAGATGCCTTGTGGGAACACCCTTTATTTACATCATCCCTTCAGGTGTTAAATATTTCGCAGGCAGAGGTTTAAGCCCATTCATCCGCATTGCCCAGGCGCGAATTTGCAGATAAAAGACAAAAACATCCTGATATAACGCCATGTGTTTTTTGTCTGCCGCCAGAACAAGGCCCTGTTGATTCACATAAAAAGCCATCGGTGTCTGACCTGTTTTATTTTGATGCCGGATTATTGCCTTCTGGATTACATTCATCTCCGGCTGCTCAATCCACACGATACCGCCGGCCAGATAAGTAATTTCTTCCGGAGTAATTATTCCCTTGAACCATTGTCTTTGAGGCAATGAACCGTCGGGAGTTCGTATCCGATTTCCCCAAACCGGCTTGACGACCATCGAAAGACTCTGCGTGCCCAGGCTGTCACGTATTCTGTCACACGTCATGGATAACTGTTTGCGTTGAGGCAAACATGCAGGTTTCAAAGCAGGCAGATTCTTTCGGCAGATTTTAATGACAGCACCAACAACCTGTTGGGCTTGTTTGGCTGTGTCGCAACTGACAATCAGCCCGTGATTAGACAGCAATAAAATGGTGGGGACTTGATGACTTATCCGCCCTGATTGAAGATACTGTTGAATTTGTCCGGCAGTGACAACCCCCAGTCCGCGGAAAGGAATCCATTGAAAATCATACTGCTCGCGAAGGGCGGCCTGAAGCAATTCTTTTCCTGCCTGAGAACACAGATACGGCAGCAGATAAACCGGGTGCAGATGAACAACGCAGCGTCCCAGCAAAGCATGAAAAAACGTTTCGATGGAAGGCATGGCTGTGGAATTGAATCCATCACAACAGCACTTCAGCAGGCCTTTTGATATTTTTGCAGGAGTCGTTTTGGACTCAAGCAGTCGGTTGAGCAGCTTGACGACTTCGGCAATATCCACTTTACGCCAGCCCCGGGTACACGTCATCCTGCCCAGCTCCGAACCACTGGCTTTGATGAACATCCCCCCATCTCTGGTTTTAATGGAAATATTGCCGCCGCCCTTCCAGACTAATCGCCGGTCTGAGCCGAGTGTACGGGAAATATGTATCAATTCACGAAGTGATTGTTCCATCCATTCGTCTTTATTTCTGATTGGGATCT
>DLFY01000352.1:0-158 GCA_002482415.1 Phycisphaerales bacterium UBA7708 | reverse complement strand
GCAGGTCTATTTGCCCCTGACGCAGCATGCGCGCCTTCAGCACCGTCATCGCCGCCGAAAGCTGAGGGTCTGCTGCAAACAAATCTCCATGCTGAACATCCGGCCCGGCCTTCTCGCCCAGTTTACGCCGAAACTCCAGCAGCGATTTAATCTCACCG
>DLFY01000029.1 GCA_002482415.1 Phycisphaerales bacterium UBA7708 | reverse complement strand
CTTTAATATTTATTTATGACAAGGTCGACTTGATTGATGTATGTAAATATGTCAATATTCCGCCTAAGATTAGGCCAAGCACAAGAGCAATATAACTCAACACAAGACCAGTATCAGCCCTTCCTTTACCACAATAGAGTTCAGGTTCATTTTTGATTTTATATTTTGCGACATGCCCAAATATAATTCCTGCAATACTCGCAAAAAAAAGAATTGAGGTAGGATATGCTAATGCACAAATTCCGCAAACAAGACTTGTTGTAGCTAATCCCTTTTTTTTCTTTACTTTCTCACCTTGTTCCTGTCCAGTCATATTAACACCTTTCGATTGAATTATATCATCTACCCTTTGGCTATTAATCGCCTGTAAAGAAATGTTGGTAAATGAGTCGATATTAGAGTTGTTATTAATAAGGCCTTTTTTAACAGCTTTTTTTGTAAGAATTCTTCCTAAAACAAAACCTCCGAATGACAACCCAAAATCAAATATGAAATCAGAATATTCTATTGCTGAAAAGTTGTGTCCTATGTTCTCTATAATTTGTTGATTTGTTATCTCGATTCCTGCATAACCAATAATCAATGATCCAATTACCGTGTCATGAAGAAAATATATTAAAGAAGAAATAATTCCACCCAATACCCATTTTTTATCATTTCCAGAAATGAGAAGGTACATAAGATACATAGTCGTGCCCCAAATAAAAGCATCAATAAGCATCTCAAGAATACCGTAACAACCAACTAAAACCATAGAACCTCCTTTCTAAAAACCTTATTTCTGAATTTGCATAGGGAATTAAACAGCCCATGTCTTATCTTTTATGAAATATGATTCTTACTCCATTGCCCTGCCTGCTTTCCCGCTAAAGCTCCTGTGGACCAGGCGATTTGCAGATTGTATCCTCCGCAGGGGCCGTCGGCGTTGATGACTTCGCCGGCAAAGAACAGGCCGGGACAGAGTTTGGACTGCATGGTCGTCGATTCGATTTCGTCGAGGCTGACGCCGCCGCGGGTGATGGTGGCCTCGGCCAGCGGGCGAATCGCCTGGATGGTCAGCGGCATTTCCTTCATCAGCCGAATCAGTTCCCGCCGGGCGTCTTTGGGCAACTGGCTGGCCAGAATCGGCCGTCCATCCGGCTGAATCTGTTCCACCAGATACAGCGTCAGCGCCCTGGGCAGAAGGTCGGTAATCACGCGGGCGATTTCCTGCTTTGGGTACGCGGCACAGCCGTCGAGGATGCTTTGTTCCAACTGCTGAAAATCCTTCGTCGGGCAAAAGTCCAGCTTGATCGGCAGCGGTTCAGGGTGGTTATGGATATAATCGGTAACCGACCNNGTCGAAAATCACCGGCCCGCCGACGCCGTCATCGGTAAACATCAACGGCCCGGTCGTCTGAATTTTTTTGTCATCAATCATTGTACTGACCCGCACCTCCGGCACCCCCACACCCTGTAAGCGTGTCGGCCATGTCTCGACGGTTGTCAGCGGAGCCAGCGCGGAACGAGGTTCGGCGATGGTATGGCCGAGAGCCTGTGCGAAGCGATAGCCGTCGCCGGTGGAGCCGGTAAACGGCCAGCTCATCCCGCCGGTGGCGATAATCACCGCGTCGGCTTCATAGTGGTCGTTGCCCGCTTTCATGGCAAATCCGACGCCGTATTGTTTTTCGAGCGTCTCGATACATCGCCCATGGACGAATATCGCCCCCGCGCGTCGCGCCGTATCGAACAGAATCCGGCTGACGTCGGTGGCCCGGTCGGTAATCGGATAGACGCATCCGTCTTTTTCGAGCTTGGTGGCCAGGCCCTTCTGGGCGAAAAACTGCCTCACGGCCTCCGGCGTAAATTCGTACAGACTGTGCTTGAGAAACCGACCGCAGAAGTCGTATTCACGGACAAAATCCTCAATGGTGCCGGTATGGGTCAGATTGCAGCGGCCTCGCCCGGTCTTGAGCAGTTTGCGGCTGATGCTGGCGTTTTTCTCGATGACGACGGTTTTGGCCCCCGCCTGCGCAGCAAACACCGAAGCCATCAGGCCCGCCGCCCCACCGCCAATAATGCACACATCATATTTCATACTGGAATTGTATCTGGAAAATCCGCTATTGGGAACTAAAAACCCGGGGCTTTGCGGTTTTTATGGGACATTAAGCCGAATCAGAGTAAACCAATCCGTAATTCCCAATGATGCCGACAATCATCCCGCTGACAGCAAATAAAATGAGTGGGTCTGTAAGCCGAGTTTTGCNNACTGGACCGGCCGTCACCGGCCGGCTCTGCCGACAGGTCTCCCCATCGGCACGCAACCTACCCGCCGGATTTTGCCCGGGCCAGGCTACCGGCTTGCTTGGTCTTGCAGGCGGCGGGGTTTTCCATGCCGTCACCGTTACCGATGACGCGGTGCGCTCTTACCGCACCATTTCACCCTTACCGAAGCCCCGAAAGGCCCCGGCGGTATCTTTTCTGTGGCACTATCCCGCGGGTCACCCCGGGCGGTTATTAGCCGCCGCCGTGCCCTGTCCTGCTCGGACTTTCCTCCGGAGCTTTCACCCCGGCGGTCGCCCGACCCACTCAGAATGGTATTATAGACGAAATACAATATATAGAAAAGGATGTTTCGGCTCCAATACTATTTTCTGCGGATTTTTGGAAACATTCTTGCTCCACGGCTGTCATAGTAAGTATAGTAAGGCGGCAGAGAGCTTGAGCATTTTAAAGGAGAATAAGAGTCTTGAAATCGAAAGGAGCGATTCTCGACACATTGCAAGGCAGCACATGATCTGGGAATACAAAACAATCAAGTTGGCGGCGACGGGCTGGGTAGGCGGCAAAATCGACGAGCTCCGGCTGGACCAGATGATGAACGATCTGGGTCAGCAGGGCTGGGAACTGGCGGCGGCACTGGATACCAACGAAACCTCCGGCAACACCAAAGATATCGTGGTCATCTTCAAGCGACCAAAAGGCTGAACCGGACATATCGCTGTATCACGAAAGGAGTTGTCTATGAAAGAGAAAATCATAGCAATCTGCCTGACCGTCTTGTCGGTCAGTGGATGGGCACAACCTGCGGGCAATCTATCCATTCAGGAAATCCTCACGACGGCTCGAGCCAATCTCCAGCGGCCGCCGGTAGCAATGGATATCGAGACAATCACCTCCGCCCTTGATCCAAACGGCCTCAAGCCTCCAAAAATTTTACAGAAGGAACTGGTTCAATATCGAATTGACGGCCGGCGGATAGATATCGTCACCGACCGATTTGCCCCCGACAAAAGCGGCCAACTCATTTCCGACGATTTTTCAACCCGTCGGTTTTTCAATGGTACCGTTGCTTTTTTCAGCCAGAACAGTGCCGGTTTTCAGACATTCACGCTACAATCGCCTGAGTCCGTTCAAATGGATGCCACATTTGTTCCTGCACACGGAAATAGTCTGGATGGGTATTTCAGTCACAATAACCGGGACGGCCACTGGACGGTGGTGCTTGATAAAGAAATCAACAGAGTCGTCCTGTCTGATAAGAACGAAATGATAGAAGGAATCTCTTGTCTGGTCCTGAAAGCTGATACTTCCTGCGGCAATTATACCCTCTGGCTGGATCCGCAGGAAAAATACTGCCTGCGCAAAGCCCATATCATTATGGATTCCAATGACCGGGTCTGGGGCAAACTGCTTAAGGAATCTTCCATACCACTCCAATGTTATGGACCTGATAATCGGCGGTATTTTCAAAGCATGGAGGTTATTCTGAGTGTTGTGAAAACAGAGACTGTCGATGGCAAAACAATTCCTGTCGAGGGACTTTATGCTGAACACTGGACATTCAATGATGGTTCTCGCATGGACAATCAGTATCAAATCCGCCGCCGCAACATTGTATTCAATCCGGACTTCAGCGCGTTGGGCGCATTTGAAATGAATATGCCGGATGGAACCGTCTTTCAGGAAGCCCTGGGCGGCGGAAATTACAAAAAATACACCTGGTCACAGGGAAAGCTAATCCCTGTGGACAAAAAGTAAACTCAGCAGCGCAATTACAAATTGCAGTTGCTCAATATTATCAAAGGATTGAAATCATCCCCGCTGGTTCAGCTCGGCATCTTTTTGCAGGGCTTTGGCGGTCTGGTCGGCGCGGAACTGGTCGAATTTGTCAGACAGCGTCTTATCGCTTAACGCCAGAATCTGCACCGCGTAAATCGCCGCATTTTTTGCCCCGGCCTTGCCGATGGCCATCGTCCCGACCGGCATTCCCGGAGGCATCTGCACCGTGCTGAGCAGGGCATCCAGTCCATTCGGGCCTTCGGTCGCCTGCAGCGGCACGCCGATAATCGGCAGTGTCGTATGGGCTGCCATCGCCCCGGCCAGATGGGCCGCCATCCCCGCTGCCGCGATGATGACCTTGACGCCGTTGTCTTTGGCTGTTCTGGCAAACTCACCTGCCTGGGCCGGCGTGCGGTGAGCCGACAAAATCCGCACAATCGGATCAATTCCGAAATATTTGAGCTGGTCCACACAATTCTGCATGGATGACAGGTCGCTGTCGGAACCCATCAAAACCGCCACGGGAGATTTTTTACTTGCCATTGTTTTTCCTTACCATAACAGATATAATAGTATCCATTATAAACGTTGTTTTCCGGTTGAGTATCATAGCGACAATCGGCATTTTTGCAAGGAATAAACAGATGATTCGCAGACCCGCAGTAGCAGGACAATTTTACGCCGGGACACGTCGGGAATGTCTGGCCGAGATTGCCGACTGTCTTCCCGCTGGCCCGTTGAATCAGGCCCTGCCGGAATCCATCGTCGCCGGGATTGTTCCTCACGCCGGCTGGGTATTCTCCGGCGAGTTGGCCGCGATGGTTTTTTTCGCAATCAAACAGGTAAAACAGGAGCCGGATACATTTATTCTATTCGGTGCTGCCCACGGCTGCTACGATATGTGTCCGGTCATCTTCCCCGAAGGCGCGTGGGAAACCCCGCTGGGACAAATCGAAATCGATGCGGATTTAACCTCGCAGCTTATTGCTCTGGGTGCTCGCCCGGATGCGCAGGCCCATCGCCACGAACACTCCATCGAAGTGCAGGTTCCGTTCATTCAGCATCTTTTTCCCAAAGCCAAACTGGTCGCCGCGATCATGCCGCCGGCATCTAACGGCTATGAATGCGACTTCGGCAAAAAGGTCGGCACGCTGCTGAAAACCAATCGCATCAATGCCGTCTGTATCGCCTCAACCGATTTGACTCATTACGGCCCGCGCTACGGCTTCGCCCCCAAAGGCACCGGCTCCAATGGCATTCACTGGGCCCATTCAGTCAATGATATGGACTTCATCAACCACGCATTAAAAATGGATGCCGAGCATCTGCTGCAAGCATCACTTGAGCATGAAAACGCCTGCGGGCCTGCCGGCTCAGCCGCGGCGATTGCCGCCGCCAAAGCCATGGGACGGACACAAGGCTATCTCCTGGCCCATACCAATAGCTCCCAGGTCCTCGAAGACAAATTCCGCCAATCCAGCGCCGAATCCGTGGGATATGCCGCGATTGTCTTCTAAAAAGACACAAGATGGCTTGAATCCTGTATTTCCTCAAAAAATATTACGCAATAACTTTCCCCCCTGCTCCGTCTATCATTTCAGAACAAGGGCCCCTAAAAGTAAAAAAGCTGAAAACCCCTTAATTGTGAAAGGATAGACCCATGTTAAAGAAAATGACCATCGTGGCAATACTCGTCGCATTCGCATTACCGGTTCTGGCTGCACCCGAACAGGAAAGAGGCACCTGGGGCAAACCGAAAGGCCCCGCCGCGGTCGCTGCACCGGAAGGAATGCGGGAGCCTGCATTACAATTGAATCGCTGGCTGGATGAATTCAACACAGCCTATGAAAATCGCAACGGCGAAAAGATGGAACGATTGCTCGGCCGGCTTGATGCGGTCAAAAGCAAGATGCCCGAAATGCCCCGATTCGACAATTGGATTAACGAAGTGAAGGAAGCCCATAAAACAGAAGATGTTGAGAAAATGGGCGCACTGCTGGAAAAAGCCAATGGTTTTCGTGAATCGCTCAACACACAGCTCCAGCAAGGTCGTCGTATGCGTCAGGGACAAGGCCCGCGTGAAGGTATCGCTCCGGATCAGGGCGAACAGCCGCGTCCTGCCGAACAGCTTCGTCAAATGCGTCAGCTTCGCCAGCAACGGCAGCTTCAGGACCAGCCCGGCAGACCGTTTGATAACGCCGCTCCTTTTGCCGACCAGCCCCAGGCTCCCGGCCGACAGGGACGCGCCTTTCGCGGTCAGGGTCGGGATATGGATGCCCGCGGCCCGCAAGCCGTTCCTTTCCGCGGTCAGCAATTCCGTCAAGGCCAGCGTGGTCAGCAGGAACGCCCCGATGCCGAACGTCCGATGATGCAAAATCGCCAGGCTCGTAAGGAACAATTCCAGGGACGTCAGCAGAATCAATTCCGCGGCCAGCGCGGCCAGGGATTCGGCAGAGGCAGCCAGGCCTGCCCATTCTGTCAGGCTCCCCGTCAGCAAAGACAGCGCGACCGCATCGAAGGAACTCGTCCCAATGCTCAGCGCCCCAATGCCGGAATGCGATTTGAAGGGATGCAGGATCGCTTTGGCCAGCAGCCGATGCAGCCCAACTTTGGCCCCCGTAACTTCGCACCTCGCGGACAGATGGGCTATGGCCAGATGATGCCGCAGGGTCGGTTCAATCGCCCCAATATGGATGCCGCCCCGATGGCCCCTCAAAGCTACGGTCGGCCCAACATGGGACAAAACAGAATGATGCGTCCGGATTTCGCCCCCAATTTTGGCGGCCAGGGGCGCGGATTCGGCGGACAGATGAACCAGCCCGAACAGGTTGTGCCCAGAGATTTCTGGCAGGATTAATCAACATTAATTGATGATTCATACGCGTCATGCTCTTTGAACAACACTCATAACCGCCTCATAACCTGACCTGAGGTTTTAAAATGGTGAGCCGATCATGCAGCCCTGCGGATCGGCTTTCCTATTTTTATGGGTACAGCGGCAGGATGCAGGCGCGCAAAAAAACGTCCCCGTTTCGGATGTCGAAACGCGGACTTGCGGATATAGAATCATAGCATAGCGGATAATGTTTTATCGTAATTCGGGTCGTTGGAATCTTCCTTTTTTGGAAGATCGGCGGCCCCGGGCCCGTCAGGTCATCACACGGTTTTGTCGAATACGTACAATGTTTGTGCTGTCGCGGCCCCATAAATCGTTTCCCCATCAAAAGTTGAGTCATTTATTATTATTGCTTACATCTAAAGTATAGATAATAAAAAAGACCCAGTCAAAACGAGAAATCGTCTTTTTTGGGTCTTCGGCGGATCAGTGCCGCTTTTGAATGCCATCGGTGGATTCACGTGTATATTGAAGCTGATGGTTTTGACTGTCATATATTCCCCCATAATTGCGTAAGTTATTATTTATAATGGCTTTAGTGATTCATGTGCAAATGCCGCTGGTGCAAATCGTCTTTTTAGTCATCCGGTGGACCCCGACCTGCTTCCACTGCCTGATAGTATCTTGAACTTGCTGGCTTCATATTTTTAACCCCCACGGTTGTTATTGAAGTCTTAATCGTTTCAACAAAGGTGAGTATATCAAAATGGGGGTTTTAGTTCAAGCAGATATGAAGAGTAATTTAAGATATTCGCTTTAATAACTTAATATATACGTTACACAATACTGATAATGCGTATTATGAGACCGTGGCGGCTTTATATTTAAAGATTTTTTGTTTTTTATTCTGGTTTATTGCTCGGCCGGGTACATGAATTCGGGCATCCGGCGGACTTTGCCGTCGGCATCGACGCAGGCCAGGATGGTGGTGCCTTCGACGAGAATGACGCCGGTGGATTTGCGTTTCAGGACGTAAGTATGTTCCACACGAGCACTTGTGATTTTCGTGCAGGTGGCGGTCAGCTCGAGGGCCTCATCATAGAAAGCAGGACGCTTGTATTTGCAGGTCAGCTCGGCGACGACAAAATAGACCCCCGCTTTTTCGAGGTCGCTGTAGGCCAGGCCGTTGACCCGCAGCAGCTCCGTACGGGCCATCTCAAACCATACCGGATAGACGGTGTGGTGAATCACGCCGGACTGGTCCGTCTCGGCATAGCGGGGCACGACCTCAATCGTGTGCGACGGGATCTTCGTACAATCCGGAAAGTCCATTGGCTTCATCTGTATTTCGTCGGTTCTGGGTTTTACTCGCATTGCTTTTACCTCATATTGAAACGCGATAGCGTACCATAATTCCGGCGGTTTTCAACTGGCTGGGAAAATTGGAACCACAGATTGCGCAGATTACACAGATAGGTAGTTTTAAAATTGGGTTCGTTTGGTGAGAAATAAGAATATCGGGATGCAGGGATACAAGGATTCAAGAATGGGGAATTGGGTTCGTTTGGTAAAAAAGTGAAATGGTAAAGGGAAAAGGGCAAAAGTATGGAATTTGCGGGGGCGGAGGCTGATTTACCCTCAAGCACGGAGGCTTGAGCCACTTTGAAATTGGCTTTGTTTTGCATAAAATGGAACCAAAGATTGCACAGATTATACAGATAGGTAGTTTTAAAATTGGCTTCGTTTGGTGAGAAATAAAAATATAGGGATGCAAGGATACAAGGATTCAAGAATGGG
>DLFY01000203.1:368-14061 GCA_002482415.1 Phycisphaerales bacterium UBA7708 | reverse complement strand
CCGGACAGCTATACCCTCGGCGGCTTCAGTTTCAGGGCCGCTCCCGGTCGTATTGATCCTGCGGATAAACGGGGCATGCCGGAAACTTTTGGTCTGGCGGCGGTACTTGATGCACATGATATTATCCCGGGTATTTCAGATATATGGGTTTGTCCCGGCCAGCCGCATCAATGGATGAAAGACTGCGGCAATACGTACGCATTCAGTGTTGCCGGGATGCTGAAAACGACCAAAATTCCGGATATGAAACGGTTTTCCAAGACATGGCTGGTGTGGGACAACTATACCCTGATGCCTTATACGCCGGGCGTACGCTCTTCCGGTTCTGAAACGGGTTTTGCCATTCCGGCCAAGGATCGTGTGTATCCTCACAATTACAGCCGCAATGAAAATCGCGTGAATAACAAGTCGGCAAATGTTCTCTATGCAGACTCGCATGCCGCTCCTTTTTATGAGCAGCCATGAGAACAGGGTATGTATTATTTCTGTTCCTCCTGCCGGTATTGGCTGCGGCGGACAGAGTTCCAGTGCGTTATATTGGCGGACGAGTTTGCATTCAGTGCGAGTTGACTGTAGCTGAACAAAGCATGCCTGCGCATCTTGTGGTTGATTTAGGGGCGATGTATCCCCTGATACTCGACAAGGAAGGTCTTTCCGCGTTCGAGATTCAGAAAACCGATCGATTTACATTAACTCTGCCGACATTGTCACAGATTCGGAACCTGCCATATCAGTCCGCGGACTTGAGCAGTTTACGGACGTTCACCAAAGAATATGCCGGTCAGCTCAGGGAAATCCCGGTCCTGGGGGTGATTGGGCTGCCTGCGTTCGACCAGCAGGCCGTAAGGCTGGATATTCAGCAGGCCGTCCTCGAATACGGAGACATCATTCGTGCCGGGTCGGATTGGCAGTCCATGCAATGGAGCCAGACCGAATCAGGGTATCGTATTGCCGTCAATCCTTCCGAAGACTATACTCTGCAGGCCGGCTTTATCACCTCGTCGTACGAGACATGGATCGATTCGGTTTGTGCTTCGATTGCGGGATTTCCAGGGGGCGATTTCGATCAGATAATGTCTGGCGGAATCAATATTGCCGAAATGACTGCGATCCGCCCCGTCGAATTTGATACCTCCAGCCATCCGGATGTCATGCTCGGCAACAGCTTCTGGCAGAATTTCGAGGTGATTTTCGAACCCGCAACTCGGACAATATGGCTGCGTGACAAAAAAAACAGGCTTTCCGACCTTGGCGAGCAGGTGTATTTCAAGGCCCTGGTCGATGAGGACCCGGATGCCATTGAGGATTATATCGAGCATAATCCCTCATCGCGAGTGATTTCCGAGGCCATCGAAAAGCTGATCGAGATGCATTTGAATGCGTCGGTGGCGGATAAGGAGGCAATCAATCGTGCCTGTGATCGATTAACACGACATCGGTCTCCCAAAGATGCTGCGGAAAAACTCATTGGATTTGCCGACTGGCTCTTTGAACAAAAGCGTTACGAAGACGACGTGATTGCTGTTTTGCTGGAACAGGCCAAAGCATGCAGTATGAAATCGACCGATGCCCTGATATTGGGGTATGAGGCGATGGGTCGGCTGGGACGATATGCAATGCTCAAAAAGGACTGGACCAGGGCCCGTCTTCATTTACTGTCGGCTCTGTTCGGCCAGCCCGCCAATCCCTCGTTTAATTACTGGATGGGGCAGTATTACGAAGCGAATAGTCAGTGGGAGCGAGCCTGGTCGCGATACCTCAAGGCGGCTTTAAGTAATAATCCTCATCCCGACGCGGTCCCGGCGATTGGAAAACTGAACAATAATCCTGCATTTCGTCAGGCTTTTTCCATGCGGGATGCCCAGGATTTTCTGGATGGATATGTGCCGGTTTTTAATCCGGCGGATCTTCCCGAGCCGCTGCAGAAAAAGACTTTGCTGATTGAAGCATTGACCTGCGGCGATGATAAGGCTTCAGCTCCGCTTGAATTGGCATTACAGGCGCTGGACGGCGTGGAAGGCGTAATTGTCGCAAATTATCATCTTGGAATCCCATCCCCGGAACCCCTGGAAAATGCTGCCTGCAGGACAGCATTGGCGGGTTACACGGTGAATCGTATTCCGTCACTGGTTATCAATGGTTCTGTTGCGGATGCCAATCAACTGCCCCTGTTGAATCCCGCGGATATCATTCAGGGACTTGCGGCCTATCCTTCCGTCGGCCCCGTTGCACGTTTACAGGTGCAGGTGTCCGCTGTTTCCAGCCAGGATCAATGCTGGCAGGTGATGATTCCTCTGGATGGTTTAAAGCAGGTCCAGCGAGGCGATGTTCTTCTGGTAGAGCATCGCTGCATGTTGTTTTCTTCCACTCAGATAATTATGTTTCGAAATGTCGTACGGGCCGGCCTGTATAATCAGATCCCTGCACCTCAAGAGAACCGGATAACAGCGAAGCTGGATTTGAACGCCATACAATCAGACAACCAGAGCTATGTGAAATCCATTCAGGATACAGGACAGTTTGCTTTTTCAATGATTCCGGAGTATATTGATCCCAGTATGTGCTCTGTTATTGTCAAATTGTATGATTCAGAAAGGCGTTTGGTTGCCGTGGGAAAACAGGCCTTGGACAATGTGCAGGAAAGCAGCTATGACCGATAAGAATCTCTTGTGCGAAGTTCTGTGCGAGCAATTACTGCCGGCCCGGCAGCGTCTGCATCAATCCTGGATTAAGAATGGCCTGATCCGTGCATTGAATCGGCTGATGTGGATTATTCCTGTCTTATCGCTGGCGGGATTTGTTTATATTTGGATAACCGAATCCGGTCAAAATATAAAAGAAGTTTTGTTTGTGATATTGTTTGCCGGGTTATTGTGGACCGGAATCGTTTGTCTTTGGGTATGGTTTCACCGACCGGACTGGCCGGAGGTTGCCTGTCATATCGATCAGGCAACAAACGGGCATAATCTGGTGGCCATTGCTTATGAACATAGTTGTCTGGAGTCTGTGTCGCTGTTTGCCAGAGTTGCGATCTGGCGAGGTCTGGATTTACTGAATTCCGCCGACATGGATCGTTTTAAGCCGGCAATTATACCTGTGCAAAAATGGCGTGTTGCATGCGGCGGTATGGTTCTGGTTTTGTTGTGGGGCCTTTCATTATGGATTCCTTCTCGGACGGACATCCTGGGAGGCAGCCAGAATAACCGAATCGTTTCCGCAGATTCGATTGCCGATTCAATGCTTCAAAACCAGCCCCAGCAGATGCAGTCTGTTTCGCCGCCGCCGGCCGGCCAGCCTCGGGTTTTAAGCCAGCAGGCATCCAATAAGTCCGTGCTGGATGAAGCGATGCAGAATATCACTAAGCTGGCTGGATTGTCCAATAAGAGCCTTTCGTCTCCCGAGCAGGCCGGCACACAGCCTTCTCAGGCCACTCCGACTCAATCCGGCGGCGGTGTTTCAGCCAGGAGCGAGGAGTCGTCGAAAAAAGAGAATATCGCAGTCCGTCCCCCTTCAAAACCCGACAAAGCCGGCAAAATGTCAGAACAAACCATGCAGCAGGAAAATATCTCCAATGCCCCACAGAAAGGAGTAGCCGGGAAATCTCCGGATGCCGAGTCCGATATTAAAGCACTGATGGCCGCAGGAGGGATTGAGGAATTGTCGGAACAGGATGATGCCTACTGGGATCGGCAGCAGCAGCAGCAGAATGCACCTTCAGGCATCGGACAAAAGCCTGAATTGTCTGACAGGCAATCGGCACCGAACCGGGAGCTGGGATTGTCCGGCAAACCGGGTGACAAGGCCGGGGATGGCCGTGGCGGACCGGGCATGATTAAAAAATCCCGTGCGACGGCCTCTGCATTGTCCGCGACAACGATCCCCGTTCAGGTTAAGGGACAAACCCAGCCGGGTAAATCCAAATCCTATACCCAGTCACTGCCGCTTTCTGCGACGGAATCAGCCGGTACGACCTATGACCAGGCGTACAATGCAGCCAGTGAGGGGGATATCTCCGTGTATATTCCGGATTCTCAGTGGAATTCGACTATCGAAAAGTATTTCTTAAACCTGCGAAAAGCTAATTTTTAAACGTAAGGGATACCATGCAGCAACCAATCGACATGAAACAGGAACTTCAAAGTGTGACGGCTCTGATGAACGAATTTCAGCGTGCATTTCAGGCCCTGCGGAATGAAGTCAGAAAAAACTTTGTCGGACAGGAAACCCTGGTTGACGATGTATTGACGGCCTTGTTTGCGGAGGGACACGTGCTGCTGGAAGGGGTTCCCGGCCTGGGCAAGACCCTGCTGGCTCGAACCCTGGCGGCATCGCTGCAGCTAAGCTATGAGCGTATCCAGTGTACGCCGGACCTGATGCCTGCCGATATCCTCGGATGTATGACGTTTGAGGAAACCGATCATGGGGCTCATAAGCTGGCTTACCGGCAGGGACCGGTTGTTGCCAATTTTGTTTTGGTCGATGAAATCAATCGCGCCACCCCCAAGACGCAGTCCGCTCTGCTGGAAGCCATGCAGGAAGGTCAGATTACCGTTGGTACGCGGACCATTCCGCTGCCGCAGCCGAATATTTTCATTGCAACTCAGAACCCCGTCGAGCAGGAGGGAACCTATCCGCTGCCGGAAGCTCAGCTTGACCGGTTTCTGGTTAAACTGAAGGTGCATTATCCCAAACCTCAGGAATATCACCGGATTATTCAGCAGACCACCGGTGTTCAGGAACCGCAGATTGGAGCCGTATTGGATGGTGAAAGGATACTATCAATCCGGAAAACCATCCGGCAGGTTGAAGTGACCGAGCGAGTTCTGAATTATGCGATCAACCTGGTGGTTGCTTCTCAGCCTCAAAATTCCACTCTGGACCTGGTCAGGTCGCATGTCATTCTGGGTGCCAGTCCTCGCGGCGTACAGGCGCTGGTCAAAACAGCCAAGGTACGGGCGCTGCTGGATGGACGGACTTCGGTATCATGCCGTGATATTCGAGACGGGGCATACTCCGCTTTGCGGCATCGAATGATGCTGAATTTCTCGGCCGTATCGTCTAAAGTTACGCAGGATAGCATCATTGAAGCGATTCTGGATAAAGTTCCGGAAGTGATGGATTAAGGACCTTATGCTCTTCACCGAAGCAGAACTCAGCTTATTGTCTTCTCTGCGATTGTTCCCTCGTGCCCGGGTGCGCCGGCGGGTCTTGTCCGACTTTCGTTCCAAAGATCAGGGGGAGGGACTGGAATTTGCTGATTACAGGCAGTATATGTCCGGTGACGATATCCGTCGTTTAGACTGGCACCAATACCAGAAACACGGCCAATTGGTGGTTCGTCAGTACGAGCAACATGAATCGGTTTCATTTGATTTGATTGTCGATGTCTCTGATTCGGTGCTGTGCGGCAGCTTGAATCGGATTCAGTGTATCAAAAAAATCAGCGCTGCATACGGATTTGTTCTGCTTCGACACGGATGCAAAGTCACTGTCTGGCCGGTTGCGGATGAGGTGGTTCCCAGAACGTTTTTTGGTCCGACGCACTGGCTGGAGTGTGTTAATCATATTGAAAGGATGCCTGGTGGCGGACGGCGGGACGTGGCCGAGAGTCTGGCTGGAGGGGATGGCCATCGCAAACAAGCGGACAGCCTGATTATCGTTTCAGATATGATCTGCTCGCAGGGATACGACCACCTGGAATCGGTTCTTGCACAGCTTCGGCAAACTCAGGTCTATATCCGCGTTTACGACCCGACAGATGCCGATCCTGACTGGTCGGGTGATTTGACCCTGGTTGATTCCGAACTTCAGGCTGAACAGCCCCTGGTCGTGGATCGTCGAGTGATTGAGGCTTATCAGCGGGCTTATAATCAGTATTATCAAAGTCTTCGTCAATACGCCCAGCGGCGTGACTATGCTTATCATGACATCCGTGCAGACTGGGACCTGGACAGGCAGATTCATGAACTGGCCCCCGATGCGTGGATTCGTATCTAAGGAAGGATATGAACATTGTTATTTAATGGTATTCCAATCTGGCTTGCTGTGTCGATTGCTGCGGGAATGACCGGTTCTCTGGTTGCCCTGCATCTTCTGCATCGCAAGTATATTCGTCAGCCGGTGCCGACCCTGCTGTTCTGGCGCATGGTCAGCGATAACCAGCGGCGTCATCGTCTCGGCGGCCGGTTTAACCGCCTGTGGACATTTCTTCTGCTGACAGGAATTGCTCTGTTATTGAGTCTGGCAGCGGTTCGGCCTTCGTTTGTTTTCGGCGGGGCGAACAAGGTGCGGCATATCCTGGTCGTGGATTGCCGGGCATCCATGGGAATCATTGACGCCGGCCAGGCAGCGACCCGGTTTGATCGAGCCCGCCAGGAGTGCAGCAAGCAAATGGCACGGTTTGCCGAATCTGATGAGGCAGCCGTGATTGCCGTGACAGACCATGCCAAAGTGGTCTGTGATGTGACCGACAGCCGGACGACAAGTCTGCATTCCCTTGCGGCACTGCAGTTGGCAAACAGCCGCTCCGAACAGGCCATGATGGAGGCGATTCGTATTTCGGAGGCGTTATTGGACGAAAAAAGCGACTCGCGAGTCTTGATATTTACCGATCATGTACAGGGATTTAACAGCCTGCCGGGCCGATTGAAAGAAAAGTTGACGGTTTTCAGTTATGCCCAGCCGGTCAGTAATGCAGCGCTGCTCCATGCCAAAATGATTCGTCCGGATGAAAATACCTGTACCCTCGATGTCTCGGCCGGCTGCTGGGCAAATGAGTCCATCGAGGCAGCCCTGGAGGTATATCAGGGACAGACGATTTTACAGACAAAGGAAATAAGCTTGGTCCCTCATCATCTGCTGCAGGTTTCATTTGACCTGGGCAATCAGGCGCCTGAAGAACTCCTGGTTAAACTTGTTTATAATGACGGTTTCCAGCAAGACAATCAGCTTGCAGCAAACTGGGATGCACAGTACAGGGTATTTGTTACGGATGACGTACCGATGCCGATCAAGGCCTGTGTTGAGGCCAATCGACGCATCCAGCGGCAGGACCGGTCTGAGCAGGCCGATATCACCATAGCCTGCATAGATTCGGTTTCGAAAGCAAACTCATCCGGTATTTATATCGTTGGCCAGCCGGTGACTGCCCAGGCCGTGGAGCAGGTTGTCCCGACGCAGCATTTATATGAAAATGACCTCAAACGTATTGCGATGGGATACGACATGTTCACTGCCTTTGGCCCGGGATTGACGGAATTGTCCGATCAGGCAAAGCCGTTATTGACAACCCCCGATGGAAAGATTGCCGCCGCCATAGATCAAACGGGAGAAAAATCGTTCCTGTTTCTTGATGCAGGCTTGTTGAGTGAACAATCCACCGTCTGGAAACAGCCTCAGTTTCCGGAGATGGTTGAGCGATGGATGGAACTGACCTGCGGCGGGAATGGTATGCAGAATTCCGCAGACCTGCACACCGGAGCCGTCTATAGTGATTTATGGACAATGGACTCCGGGGTCATGCCAAAACCGCAGGTCCCGGAATATTCGGCTCGTGGGATTTCGTTATACCCCTGGGTGCTGATGTTTGTGCTGGTGGCGCTGGTGCTGGAGACAATTGCTTATTACAGAGGAGTCATTATTTGAGTCTTCATTTTTTACATATCGGTTATTTGGCATGGATTATTCCGGCAATAGGGGGGCTGTGGTTTGCCTGGCGGAAGCGGGGGACAAGTCCTGCCGGCCGGCATTATGTTCTGGCGTTGATTTCGCTGGGATATGTTCTCGGAATTATTGCCGCTCTGGCGGAACCCTATATCGGGACTGTGCAGAATAAAACCTGCGTCTTTGTAACGGATATCTCCGCCAGTGTTCCGGATTCGGAGCTGACCCGTATATCGCAGCGGATTCGTGAGCTTGCCGCCTCTGCACAGACCGGTCTTGATATGCATCTGGTCTGCTTTGCTTCCCATCCGGTAAGGATTCCGGAATTCCCATTCCCCGGAATGTCATGGGATTTGGCAGAATTGCGCAGATCAAAAAAGGATATATTTGAGTCTTTGCCCGATAACTATTATCGTCAGACCGATATTCAGGCGGCGCTGCTATATGCACAAATGCTGATTAAAAACAATGGCGTCGTTCATCTCTTTACGGATGGTCTTGAAACACGCGGTGCAGTCGAACAGGCGGTCCAGGCAGGACTCCGGCAGAATATTCAATATCACTATGAGGTCCTGAACAGCCCCCAGACGGACGAGCTGGTTCTGTCCAAAGTTGTGGTTCCCCAACAGGTCCGACAGGGCCAGAACAGGTCAATGCAGGTCCTGCTGGAATCGTCCCGGGATGCCGATGTCGAAGTGGTTGTCAATAACCTGAATACGAATNNACGGTTCAGCCCGGGCTTAACGAACTGAGTGTACCTGTTGACACCTCTGAAGCGTCAATAGTCCGTTATGAGGTTGCAATCGAAAGTGCGGCTGATACCGGTAAAGACAATAATCAGCAGCGGGTCTCTGTTTCGGTCCTGCGGAAACCGGTTGTTGCTGTATGGGACAAAAGCACAACAGACAAAGCCTATCAGGCCATTCAGAACTGGCTGTCCGAGACGGCAGAGGTTCAAATCTGGTCCGAACAGATGGATTTAAGCACTATTGATGCATTGTTTATCGCGGATGCCGATCAGGACATTCTGACCGGCCGGCACATCGACCGGATTCGCCAGGCGGTGGATGCGGGGATGGGGCTGATGGTCTTCCCCGGCCCCCAACTGGTGGCCGACCGGCTGCTTGCAGAAGGACCGCTGGCCGAACTATTGCCGGTCAGCCTCTATCAGGACGGCAAGAAAACCAATCCCGACACAACCGTGGTGTTTATCGTCGATACCTCGGGCAGTATGACGGGCTCGAGAATCGCCGTCGCTCGGGAAATAGCCCGCCGGGCAATAAGTCGCCTTGCTCCGTATGACAAGGCGGGTATTGTCGAGTTTTACGGCAATAGACGATGGGCTGCCCCCATTCAATCCGCGGCCAATCAGCTTGATTTGTACCGTGCCCTGAATCGCCTGACCGCCGGCGGAGGGACTGTAATTATTCCCGCCATGGAAGAAGCCTATTATGCTCTGCTGAATGTGAACAGCACCACTCGGCATATTGTCGTCATATCCGACGGAGGCGTGGAAAATGCCAACTATGAAGCTCTGCTCAGAAAGATTGCCGACAGCCGCATTTCTGTTTCGACGATTCTGGTCGGTCCGGCCACCCACACCGGTTTTATGGCCGAATTGTCCCAGTGGGAACAGGGTGGATTTTTCCATGCCGAAGAACGGTTTATCTTGCCGGATATGAATTTTAAGACCGTCCTCGATAAAACCGGGTCTCCCTACCGTCATACCACAGAACCGCTTGCGGCACGCTATCCATCGACGGTACTGTCGGGCATATCCATCGATAAACTTGTCGGCAGTTGGGATTATCTGCCGGCGCAAATCAAAAAAGGGGGGCAGGCCGTTGTTGAATTTTCAAGCGGTCAGCCGATGATCAGCCTGTGGAATTACAGCCTCGGACAGGTGGCATTCTGGTCCGTGGATTTATTTCATCAGCAGACCGCGGATACGGATATTTCTCGCATGGTTGCCAATGCAGCACGAAAAATATATCGCACACAAAACCAGGATATTGCTGTTCAGGTCCGACAGAATAACAACAGGTTTGATGTTCAGGTCCAGAATAATAATCGGATTCCATCGGACTCTGCTGTGCCGCAGACTCTGGTGCTTTATTCCGACGAAAACGAGAAATTGCGACTGCCTTTGTCCTTTCGAGATGGTCGCACGGCTCATATTTCCATCCATGATTTGCCCGAAGGGTTCTATCATATTGATATTGAAAAAAGTCCCGATCAAATTATCGCTCAAAGCGGCTTCAGTGCCAATCCAGTTCCTGAAATCAAAGCCTACCAATCCGACCATCAGCTTATCGACAGACTGAGCGGCTTATCCGGCAGGCATGCCGTGTCCCAGTCCGCGGAAGCCCCGGCTGGAACCCTCGAATTATGGCCTTATTGTATCGGATTCTCCATGATATTATTTTTACTCCATATCCTGATTCGACGGCTTCCGCTGTCTTTACGAAAGAGCCTTGCCGTCTGGGTGGGTTTTCTGCTGATTTCTTCCTCTGCGACGTTTGCCGCCGTGGAGACAGAGAATACGAACATATCGTCGGTAAATCCTTCCCCCCGGAATATCTATGTTCGAATGGATCCCAACAGCCATCGCCCCCTGTTTCCGGATATGGTTTCGATGCTGGGCAGTGAGTCGGCCAATCTTAAAACTGTGGCAGTATTGTGCGGCGATTTTGCTTCCGCCCGGACGCTTGGGGCGTCTTCACAGATACCCGATTTCTCCGATGGCATGCTGACGGGCTTTTACTTGTATAAACTAACAGAATACGCTCAGGCTTATGATGCGTTTCAGCAGGCCTCCCAATTGGCAAAGACCGATAATGACCGTAAATATGCCCTGGCCTGGGCGCTGCGGATGGCTGAAAAATCGGACAAGCGGGACCGCTTCGAAACCCGGCTGCTGGCTTCGGAGCCATTCCTGAAACACCACTGTCGTATTTTGGAGCTGCTTTACGGCCTTAATAGTGACTTAAACGGGCTTAAGCGTCTTTATGAAAAAATAGAATCCCTGCCCGCATTCAATGAAGCGGATAAAGTGAGACTGGAACAGCAGATTATTGATATGTCTGTTGATCGCAGTAACGATCAGACGGCTGTGTCACTCCAATCAGGTCAAAAAGGGAAAACCAACGTCGCATTCATGCTCGGCCAGGTTCGTGCCTGCCTGATTCAGGGAGATCGTATCCAGGCGGCTCAAATGCTGGAGGCGATGCTCTCGAACCCGGAATTGTCTGAAAATTGGCTGTTTATCGCACAGAATGCCGCCGGTATGGCTTTTTATGATATCGCAGACACCGCAGCCGACAGAGTCATGAAACAGGTGGACTCCCAGCGTTATGCCGCTGGTATCTTCCGAGTCACATTAATGTTATCCCGCGGCAATCAGGCCGGTGCGATTGAAATGCTTGATACACTGCAAAATACAGTGAAGCTCAACGAGCGGCAGGATTATGAAATCGCCCAGTATTATGAAAAACTGGGGCAATATACACGGGCAATAGAACAGTATCGCCAGATTTATCTTCGGACGCAGGCGGTGGATGTCCAGATGCGTGTGGCCTGGCTTCATGAGAAAAACGGCAATTTTGAACAGGCCTACCAGGCATGGCTGACTTTGTGGAAAGACTGTCGTCAGCCGGCCTTATTGTATCAAATTCAGCCTCGCCTGCTGGAAGTCGCTTCTCGAACGGGGCAGCTGGCTTCTCTGGCCATCGAACTGGAGGAATCGCTGGAGAAAAATGGGCCGGATACCCGCATACTGGAACTGCTGGTGGATTTGTATGTATCAGTGGGGGATTCCATCGCAGCCGTGGAACTGGTCAGGCAATATTGCGGTGATATGGATGTTAAATCTCTGGAGTGGCAATATCGAATTTATTTGCGA
Source organism: Phycisphaerales bacterium UBA7708 (assembly GCA_002482415.1). Classification (GTDB taxonomy): domain Bacteria; phylum Planctomycetota; class Phycisphaerae; order Sedimentisphaerales; family Anaerohalosphaeraceae; genus Anaeroglomus. The sequence goes on along the minus strand of DLFY01000203.1, from coordinate 2,498 downwards.
TGTCGTGAATATGGTCGCTGCCGTCGAGTTTTATTCCGCCTGATTGAAAAAGATCCATTGCACAGCGGTGATTACTATCGCCAATTGGCCCTGCTGGCGGTGGAAAAAGGGGATGAAAAAGATGCATTAAGCGTTGTAAAGTCCATACAGTCCAGCCGGCAGGTCAACACCATCGATTTGGAATATACGGCCGGAATCTGGGACCTCCTGGAGCGTCCTGAACTGGCGATGGAGGCTTATGGACAATTGCTGCGGCAGGAATCGCCCGCCGCTGAAACATGGCTCCTGTGGTCCAACGCCGCGGCCAAGGCCGGGCGGAAAGAGGAAGCCATTTCGACCCTGTCCACGCTTCTGGCCGATGAGGTTTCGGACGATTTATTCACTGTGGCAGTTGATGCCTTGCTGAATCTTAAAGCGGATGCGACGCGTCTGGAAAATGCCTTGGTCCATATCTATGCCCGCATTGCCCAGGCCCCGGATAAAGTCTTTTTCTATCGGCTTGCGGTGGATGTGCTGTCTGAAATCGCCGGAGGGGGCGATTACGCCGAGTTTTTGTTCCCGGCCGCAATCTATGCACCGGATGGCCGCGTGGCCTTATTGCAGGAAATCCAGCGTGCCGCCGCTTCAAAACAGACCGATGAATTGCTGGATTATGGCATCGTCCTGGTCTATATGGATACCCAGCTTCCTCCGCATGCCGGCATCGAACTGGGCAAATCCTTCCTGGAACGCGGGGAATATAAAACCGCCCATTTTCTGTTTCACCGCACGCCCTATTTATTCGAAGACAGCGGCCTGTGCCTTGGGATTGCAGATGCCTATGATCGGATCGGAGCGTTTAATGAGGCCGAATTACTGGTCAGGGAGGCGCTTGCGGTAGCGCCGGACAATCCGCAGCTTCTGATTCGCTCCGCATCCTATCATGAAATCAAGGGGAATTATGAGGATGCCTGGCAGGAGTATTTCCGACTCTATCAGTTGACTCTCAACAGCCTGTCGGCGCCTCATGAAAATTCAGGAAATGGACAAAAAACACCTGTAAAGAACACCCAGGCTGAAGATCGCTATTTTCAGATTGCTCTGCACGGGTTGCTGTCAACGATGGCAGCAGACAAACAGGCTGCCGACACCCTGCACTATTTTGAAACATCGCTGGATACTCTTAAACAGCAGGATCTGAAATCGGATCCCATTGCGTATGCCAGGCTGGTGCGGTTATGGAAGGATTACGAACAGATATGCCTGGCGCGGGAAGATATGACCCGCCTGAATAAGCATGTGGAGCCGCTGGTTCAGAAAGTTCTCGACAAGCCGGAATTGCTGACGGAAATGATTCAAAATCGACTTGCGGGAGGGGATATAAAGTCTGCCTTTGACATTGCCGGTAAGATTGATAAAAAACTATGGCCCCGGCAGCTGCAATGGCTGTCGCCTGATTCTCTGGACACATCGGACTTATCCGCACTGACCGATGAGGTGGTGTATCAGGCCCTGATGAAAGCCATTTTATCGAATAATGATGAGCAGGCCCAGCGGTGGATGGAAGAAATTCTGTCACGCAAACCGGGATTGCCCGATGACCAGTTGCAGTCGGTTGAACTGACATCGGCGCTATTATTGGGCAAACCCGAACTGCTCAGGCGGGTTATCTCAAAACAGGTGACCGCTTTATCAGCAGCTCCTTCTGCAAAGCGGTATATCGCGGCAAACCGGCTCATTGACGCCGTCTGGCCCATCCTGTCGGAGACTGACAGAAAAGGGCTGCTTTCTCAGATTGCCGCCGCCAATGCAGCGGACGCAGATATACAGCATCTGGTGGATATGACTTTGATTCGAAGCCATTATAAGTCTTATTATCCGCCGGAACGGGCTTATCGATATGCAGAGGATGGCGAAAAACAGGTTGTTCGGCTGGCGGAAATTCTGTCGTATTCAGAACCCAACCAGCGTACAGGCATTGTCCAGCGGGCCGTGACCTCACTTCCTGCCGCCCGTCGCTGTATGTTTCTGCTGGAACTGGTCGGCCAGATCCGCTATTCCATCTCCGACCAGGAACAGAGTGAATACATCGCATTATTCAAAGCAAGTCTGCCGCTCAAGCTTGCAGCGCAAAGCCAATATACGACTCTG
>DLFY01000203.1:0-334 GCA_002482415.1 Phycisphaerales bacterium UBA7708 | reverse complement strand
GCTTTGCGGAAATTCTGCTCAGTCAAATGCCGGACAATATCGCCGTGAATGCATTTGCAGTCAAATCCCGATTCAATGCAGGTCAAATGCGAGAAGCTAAGGCTCTTGCCCGAAACGTGATTGACACCCTGACTGAGGCGGTGGACATCAATTACGAATTCAAGGCCATACTGACCGATGCCGTAAGAGCATTATCACATGAAGACATCAGCGAGGTTCTTTCCGACTATATGCTGACGCTGGACATCACCGGCCCGTCATTACCATTGTACTTTATCACCGCTGTATTGAACGAAACTCTCGGCGACCACCAGCAGGCGCGGACGCAAATTAG
>DLFY01000302.1 GCA_002482415.1 Phycisphaerales bacterium UBA7708 | reverse complement strand
CATCATCGCATCGGATACGATGGGGGCGGGGCTGTAGGCACCCATGCCGCCGGTGTTGTCGCCGGTGTCGCCGTCGCCGATGGGCTTGTGGTCCTGGGCGGACTCCATCACGTAGATGCTCTTGCCGTCCACAAAGGCGAGAATGGAGGCTTCCTGGCCGAGCAGCTTGTCTTCGACGACGACGGTCTTGCCCGCATCGCCGAAGAGCTTGCCGACCATGATTTTCTCGGCGGCAAGGATGGCCTCGGCTGGATCGTCGCAGACGAAGACGCCTTTGCCCTTGGCCAGGCCGGCGGCCTTGACCACGACGGGTTCGTCGCGGGTGGCGATGAAGGCCTTGGCATCTTCGAACTTGTCGAAGGTCCGGCCTTCGGCGGTGGGGATGCTGTTGGACCGCATAATCTGTTTGGAGAAGGCTTTGTCGGCTTCGATCTGGGCGGCGGCGCCGGAGGGACCAAAGGCCATGATGCCGGCCTTTTCCATCTCATCGACGATGCCGGCTGACAGCGGGTCTTCCGGGCCGATGACGGCCAGGTCGATCTTTTTGCTTTTGGCAAAGGCGACCAGGGCCGGGATGTCGGCGTCGGATATGGCTACATTCTCGCCGTATTGGGCGGTGCCGGGGTTGCCGGGGGCAATGTAGAGTTTCCGGAGCTTTTTTGATTGGGACAGCTTCCACGCAATCGCATGTTCTCTGCCGCCCGAGCCTACAAGTAAAACGTTCATATCTTATCCTCTTTTATTAAAATTCCAGGCCGCTGCCGCAGTTCTATTCAGGTGCGGCCCCGTTTCCTGGGGTTCTCTGCCGAGGGGGAATAGTACCCCGAACGGGGGCAAAAAACAAGGCAAAACAAGAATACATGGATACCGGGATACAAGAACTAAGAATGTAAGAATACAAGGATGTAAGGATGCAGGAGGTAGGAATTGACGATTTATGATTGCGAGATTGTCGATTGAGGGAGGCGAATTGAGACGTGAGAATAGAGAATTCAGGATTCAAGGTGGAAATTGGCTGGTTTATTTTAAAATATTGTTTGTATAGCAGAGGGAGATTTTGTACAATTCGGGTGCATCTATTAAAGCGGTATGTTTTGCATAGTCTGAAAAGGAAGGTTAGGAGTTTGGAGTTCGTGGTTCTTGGAAAATGAATGTCGATGGCAAACAATGACGCGAAGAAGAAAAATATTATTGCTATTAATCTTATTGATTTTCACTTTGCTATCAGGGTGGTTATGGTGGTATTGCAGGAATCATACGTTGCCTCGTTCCGGTCAAGTAATTGATGCCGAAACGGGTAAACCGATTGAGGGAGCTATTGTATGTATGCAATGGAAGACAGGAGGATTTTTAGGAGTCGCCGGTCCAAGCTTTGCAGCTCTTTATGAAACCAAGACTGATTCACAAGGGAAATATTACGTTCCAAGTCAACACCTCAAGAGACGCATATGGTTGGAGGGTGTTGATGATGAAGAAGTTCTGGTTTATAAGGATGGCTACGAGGGTTATCAAGCGTTTCTGAATAAAGGGTGGTATTTTGGTGGTGAATATGGAGAACCGTATCATAGAAGGAACAATCAAGTTCTTTTACGGGCTTTTAATACATCATGGTCACATGAAGAACATTTTGAATGGATTCGAGTGTTTCGAATCGAAGGAGATTTGAAGCCATTACTCGAACAAGAGATACAGAAAGAAGAAGAAAGAGCACAAGAGGATTTACGGGGATTCAAAGATTTTTAAGAGTTTGTAATAATCTTAGGAACAGTACGTCTTTTTTTAAACTATAGAACGTGATTTCAGATTGTTAAACCGAAGGCTTAATAATGTCTGATGATGTTATCAAGAAAACATTTTTAAAATGGCTGGTCAGATCTGCTGGGAAATACGTCTTGATCGATTTGGCCTCTGTTTTAATGCAGGGAATCCCCGGCTGGTTGTTCATTGCTGTAAAACAGATCCTGTCAGAGACAGGCAAATACGCCGATTTACCCGTATTGAGTCCGAATGGTATTTTTGGATACTCTACGCATATTGGAAGCTTACCGTACTTTCTTCAGATGGAAAAAAGCGAATGGCAGCGACCAGTTCTTCGCCCTATAAGCAGCAATCTCCGGTCTGCAGGCTCCTGAATGGGCAACGCTTGACTTGTGTTGACATTGATCATAAGACCGGGAAAACCGTTTTGGGATTTGATTTGGGTGCTGAATTGTCCATCCGTCGCTGGGAGGCCAACGGCAATGACCTTTGGAGTCTGGCCAAACCCAATGGATATTTTCTTGAAGTCCATGGCGATGGCACCTATAGCCATCAACCCGGCTCGGGGATTGATAAACGGCCCGCCGTTCATAATCGACCTTTGCACAAGCCGATTCAGATTGGGAGATGAGAAAACAGTGGGAATGGCCGTTGATTTCATGAACAAGGGAAAGAATGAGCTATGAGTACAGCGAGATAATATGAAAGCAAAATCTTATTTAATTTTGTTGGGCGTGGTGGTTTTTGTCGTATCTGTATGTGTGATGCAGAAGCGATATGTAAATCTGCAGATAGAAAAACGACTGAATCGGTTCGAAAGCGAGACACGGATCGTATTGCCTCCCTATCGGAAGATTATCGATATTCGTGATCTTTCAGGGCGGGATATTGTTTTTGAGATCGCCTTGTCTATTCCTTCGGAAAAGGCGGAAGATTTTAAAAAGAGCATTCCGTTTAATTGCATCTCTTTCAAACGGGAAAACGGGGACTGGGGTGATGAAAATCTTCCATTAACTTTTTCGATCCAGACCAGACATTGCTGGGCGGACTATTGGGAGCAAGGCAGGGAGCAATTTGATGATGCTCAAATTAGTGTTTATATCGCATACCCATCCAAGGGGGATTGTTTCGTGTATATCTCCTATCACTACTGTCCAATCATAAG
>DLFY01000006.1 GCA_002482415.1 Phycisphaerales bacterium UBA7708 | reverse complement strand
AAATGTTAACATTTTCAAGGCCAATATTTTTTATGATTGCATTATTTGCATAACCAAAAAGACCAATATAAGAATGCGAGTAATTTGTCGAATAAGTCAAGTTACGGATGATGTGCCCATTGCCATCGAAACTGCCGCTGAAGTTCGTTACATTATTACCAATAACTCCATATTGTATGCCGGTATAAGCTGACATATCAATATCGGCTGTTAGAATAAAGCATTTTCCCCAATCAGTACTACTGGCTGCAAGCTCAATCAAATCCTGAGGTATTGAAATCATAAATGGGTCTTCTGCTGCGCCGCTGCCTCCGGCATAATGCCTGCCCTTCGATTGAACAAGATTTACGGGTGTTCCGATGGACGCAGACTGCCCGGCAGGAGGAGATTGGCTGATAATCAATCCTTTGGGAACAGACGGATGGTAAGATGCTGCTATAGTACCCACAGTGAATCCAGCAGAGGTAATTGCCGATCTGGCATCTGCCAGTGACAGTCCAGTAACATCGGGAATGGTAATTGAACTGCCCAGCGAGACAACCAGATTCACAGCAGAACCAGCAATCACTACGGTTTCCGGAGCGGGCCATTGGCTGACAACATGTCCGGCAGGAATGGAAGTATCCCTAATGAATTGTACGCTGCCGACAGTAAGGCCCGCCGAGGAAATTTCCGACTCAGCTTCGGCCCGCGGCAAATCCACTACATTCGGGACAATTGCATAGCTTACAACACCGCTGTCCAAAACAAAATTGTCCAGATAAAACTGCCCGGCACTTACCGTTCCGGCCCCCATTGCCGTGCCCCCCAAGACGACACGAATAGGCACCCCGCCCCATTGTCCCTTCAGAACACCGGACAATGTCTGCCATGCATTGGTCGGACCATAACCGGTATAACTCAGATACAACGTATCTGAAGCCGCCGTGTAGGAGATGTACAGGGTTCCATCATTGGCTGAACGGGATTTGAAATCTCCCTGATCACCGACTCCGGACCAGGCATAATAGTTTACTCCCTCGCAGCATCCGGCAGCGATAAGATAACTTTGATCGGTATCCACGACAATCTGAGTCGAGGGAGTCATACCGATCCACATCATAACACATTGCCAGGGAAGCAGAGTGGTATGATAATTAATCTTGAAAGCAAAATCCTGATTCACATCAGGCCAACATTGCCTGGAATAGTAAAATTCTTCGGCATAACTTTCTGATGATGTCAAAGTAGCCCTGTATTCCAGCCGCTGATAGGCTTCATAAAGGCCAAATGCTGATTCTGTGCACTTCTCTGTATAATTGCCGACGGACCAGAGGTCTCCGGTCAGATTATCGTTGAAGTCGTCCGTCAGGATTGCAGCTCCACAGGAATTTGAACAAACACCGCATACAACCCATAGCATTGAAACCACAATTGCAGTTTTTATTCCCAGCCTTCGTTTTTTGAAAATCTCTGTTGTCATATCTATCCGCAGCCTTTCTTTTCAATATTAAAAATATCTCCATCTTTGGATTGGGTTTATTTCGGACTCAAAAGCTGATGCTGTTTCTTCCGGCAAATATATCGAATAGTGTATGCCGGAGCCACCACTGCAGGTGGCCGCATGGGATAATGTTGACAGGGACACAGCCAGACTGAAAACCACTGCGGCAAACTTATCCATGAAACCTTCTCCGAAAATAAAACTCCCTTATTTTGAAGCTCCTATCGCCCCAAAAGTGAATATAATTATATAAATATAGACACGTCTTGTCAAGATAAAATGGCGAATTGTACCATAATCCCGAGCTCAACAGGTCGTCTAAAATCCAGAAAAATACCTATTCACAGGCTTCTTAAAACAAAAAAGGCCGGAACCTCGCGTGGAGATTCCGGCCTGGATTTTAACAAATCTGTTTATTGACCTGTATATAATCCGCTTTCCAGCCAGTTTTGTGCAAACACGGCAAAGTCGGCCAGATCGACTTTACAATACGACAGGCCGGTGTTGTCATAGTTGTAGGTATTGGCCGTAAAGGCAGGATTCGTGCACGGCTGAATACCGGTTATACTTAAATATTCCTGGGCAAACACTGTCGCATCCAGTTCATAGTTGTAAATCCTGAGATTGTCAATCAGGCCGCCGTAGAAATCGCCAAGGATGGAGCGATCCGCCGGATTGATGCGAACGGCACCCAGCGTTACACCCCGCTGCCAGTCGGCATAGCGAGCNNAGTCGCCACCGCAGCATTACCCGAGACAACCTGCTGACCATCCACATAGATCCGAAGCGTACTGTCGGCATTCCAGGTGGCAGCGACCAGATGCCATGCCTCATCAAACATGGCCCATCCGGGACGGGCAGGTCTGCCCTGAAGGGTTGCGCCGCCCATCTGGGCACCATCGACGGTTTCGCCGCGGAAATTCATCCGGGTATCGACTGCACCGGCGTTGTCGGCCAGACTGAACCGGAAACCGGTCCCGCCGACCTGGTTGTAATTGGACAGCAGCGTTCCGATTTGCGTTCCCTTGACCCAGCAGACAATAGTCCCTTCATCAAGGCCGGCACCCATTCCGCCGTCTACGATATCAGAGGCTTTTGGATAAGCTGCCGCACCAAAATCAATATACTGGCCAAGGCCATCGATTTTCAAGGCATAGGTCCCTTCAACACGGTCATCCCCGGTCAGGTACTGAATACTGCCCTCGCCAAGATTGGGATCGGTCAGCGACAAATCAATCGCATCTCCGGCTGGTGCACCGTTGGGACTGCTGTCGTTGAGATTCTGTTCAAAGGTGTACTGGGCCAGCAGTTTCTTGATGATCAGGATACCCTGTTTGGATGCAATGGCCGGATCCGGGGCAGAATTGTCGATAGTGCAATAGTAAGCACCCTGGTCGGCTTCTTCGACATTGGCAATCTGCAGGGTCGTGGAGTAACCGCTGGTTTCAGGATTGGTGGCAATGGTAATATCACCGCCGGTAACCAGTTCTGTATCACTGACGCCATCGACGTATTTATACCACTTGACCGTGGGGGTTGTGGCACTGAAAAACAGGACTTCATAGGAGGCGCTGCCGCCAATATCCATGCGAGCGTCATTGGGAGTGATATCGGTGGTGATGAAGGGAACCGAAGCAAGCGATGTAAACGGCCAGGCCACTCCAAAGATATTATTGGGATCCATCTCAATCAGCTTGCTGACGCCGAGAGTCAGATTTTTCTCATAACCCGGAAGGACTTCAACAACTACCCAGCGATAAGCGGTATCGTAAGCCACACTGACATTCAACTGTGAATCCGGGTTGGTCGTGCCCGGATCGCCGGTCTTTCCCTGATAATACAGGTTGGGATCACTGGCAGGTCCGACAAACACATACTGGTCCACAATATCAGGACGAACGGCATTGCCGCTGGTTGTATCACCATCGGCGCCGGCTTTCCATTTGAGCGTCGCGGTAACCTGTGCTCCGGCAGAGACCTGAATCAGCGAAGGACTATAGGGTTCTCCGGCCACCGGATTGGTCAGATCTTTTCCCTGGGTCAGATAGATATTGTCAAGCCTGAAATTTGGATTTCGATTGTTTACCAATCCCATAAAATTAACCAGATCGGCGGTGGTCCCGTTGCGGAAATTCACCGGATCGGGATTGACTTTATTGGCCTCGGTGGCATTGGCATAGTCGGTCGTCACATAGAGGTCATACGAATCCGTGGTCTGATCAATCACCGCCCAGATATTGTACCAGCGATTCAGCTCCAGTTGCATGTAATCTTCAATAGCGCTGCCATCCCGACCTCCAAAGGCCACATGGGTGGCATCCGCACCGTTGCGTGACAGAATCTGCACCTCAAAATTGCCGAAGTCGGCTCCCGGTGCCGCTACATCCGTCAGCCCCATGCTGAAGTCCTGGGAATTGGTTGTATAATAGACCTGTGCAAAAAGCGTAACCGCTGTTGCAGTATCAGGTACAGGTTTGATGGCACGAAACGCCCCGCGGGTGAAACCGGTCAAACCGATTTGCATAAATTTGTTGCCGTTGTCTTCAGCAATACGGGGGGCCGATGAGCCATTCGTAATTTCATCCCAGGTGCCATTGGTTACCCCGGCATTGACCAGCCCCGCATTGTAATTCTGAAAATTGTCCACCAGTTCCGCCGGTGCCACGACAGCCAGCACCAGGAACAGACACGCCATTGCAAGTTTTTTCATAACCTTTCCTTTCCGAATTACCTTATTACCAACTATTTGCTTTTAATACACAGTCGAGAATGCAACTGGAAGGTGTCGTTTTGAATACATGAATGCCAACGCTGACTTGCCTATCCGGCTTATACTGATACCCTGTCCGAATCTGATTATTCCCCACGATGATGTCATTGATCTAACCCTCACTATCCTTGAATCCATGCTGTTTTATCGACGGCAGATAAAGCCGGCACGAAATATCTCATAGATTGAGATTATTATACAAAAACAGACGGGTAAAAATCAAGCCCCCAACGCAGTAAAAATAGGAAATATAGAGATGAAAATACTGCGGGCGACCGGAATCGAACCGACATATCGTGCTTGGGAAGCACGTGTTCTACCACTGAACTACGCCCGCGTAAGTCGTTATTTTGTAGGCATATATACAATTTTGCCCGGTTTGTCAAGCTGAAAATAACCTGTGGAGGCGAAAAACCGGCCAAGACTGTCGTATTTTCACAATCTTGAAAGCCTCGCTTTCACTTCTCCCCGGTTTTGTACCCCGTTAACATAACAAGTTCATCTTGTCGTCGATTATTTTTTTCTTTTTCAATCCTGCCAGGATAGCATCATAATCTTTACATTTGCCGCCGGCTTTTTTATGTCGCTTTATTTCATTCAGTGCTTTCTTGTATTGCTCCATTTTCCAATACGTATGAAATACTCCGAGAGATGCAAGCGAAGATTCTGGAATCAATGTTGTCGTTTTTCTGAAATAACGATTGGCTTCTTTCAGTTTTCCCTGTCTCCAGGCTATTGCGGCAAGATGGCCATAGGAAAACGGAACTTCCGGGGCCTGCTTGATTATTTGTTTTAATAAGCCAACCGCCTCCTCGTATTTATTGTCTTTGCACAAAGAGAAGGCTTTTTTGAGCAGTTTTTTTATTGGGGACTTAAGTTTAACCTTTTCTGTCATGGCATATATCCATAGATGTTAGCGACAGAGATTCACATACCACAATAAAACAATATATTCATGGTCTGGGTATCTGTCAATTCTATTTCAATGCCGCCGACCATCTGGCCATAATCGCATCGACTGTGCCGCCTTCACTCCATTGAGTAATCCCATTGGCCTTGCACCGGGCGGCCAAATCCGTCAGCTTCCGCAGGGCTTCGGCCTTCTGTTCCGGCGTGCCGGAGGCGGCCAGATTCGCTCCCTGCATAATCTTGAAATACTCCAGCGACAGCCGGGCGTGCTTGACCCGGGCCAAAACCGCCTCATTTTCCGCCAGACTCTGGGCTTCGTCGAAGAGCTTATCCGCAGCCGCCACAATCTCCGGCGTCATCAGACCTGCCGTGGCCTGGGGGCTGTTAAAAATAAAACCGTGAATGTTATCCTTGCGGACCTTGTCATGCAGCAAATCGAGATACCGGTCGATAGGCCCGGCTGCCTTGCCATAAAAACCCCTGAGAAAGTCGGCCCGAATAGCCTTGACATCGGCACGTGTATTCCAGAGCAGTTTGGCAATAAGGTATTGTTTCAGGTCGTCCATGAAGCCGCCCCCGCCGGTAGGCCTGTTGTCCTGCATGGCGGTATAAGTCCCCTGCATAAAAATGCCCTTGACGCCGGAACGTTTGTACAGCGGGATATCGGCGGCAATTTCGTCGAGGTCCGGCTGCGGCAGCAGGTAATTGGCAAAGATGGTGTTATAATGCCAGATATACAGCGAATCGGTAATCGCATCCCAGCCGGCCAGATTATCCATAAAGGCCGCATTTTGCGGACAGCATCGCTGCTCATAAGGGTGGTGCTCACAATTGCTGATGGGGCACAGACGAATCCGGACATTGGGCAGCGGTTTAGTTATCTTCGGCGGCTTTTCCGTATATTGATAGGCCAGCGTATCAATCAGCTTGCCGGGGTACTTTTTGGCGGCCTCGGCGGCGATGGTATTGACAAACCGCAGCAGCAGCCCGGCCGGACTGCCTTCTTCAGCATCCACCGCCGCGCACTTCTCGCAGCGGCAGTAGGCCACGNNATTCTGCGAAACAGAAAAAATCGTCGCATTGGGATTCTGTTCCATCCATCGCATCACGGTTTCCAGGGCAATCCGCTGCACATCCGGATTGGCCAGGCAAAGCTGCCCCTCCAGTTGGCCGCCCCGCCTGACACCGTCAATCAGAGAATAATACTCCGGGTGTTTTTCGAAATATTCAGCCTTCGGAACAAGACTGTCGAAGGTGTGAACAAACGGCATATAGCTGATCTTTCCGCCCCGCTGCTCGTCAAGTCGGGTATGGTTGCCGTTAACTTTATTACGAGCGGCCCAGTCGGGATCCCAGGCATCCGTGTAAAAAGGCTCACGATATTCAAAGTCTGGTTTCTGAACAATAGAAAGCGGCTCCAGGGTAATAGTGGATGTTTTGGGTATATAACTAACAGTAGAGGTGTACCATCGGCATCCGAGCTGCTCTTCCAGCAGAGTATAAACGCCGTACATCGTCCCCCGCAGCCGTCCGCCGACAATAACCAGATGCGGCCCGACAGTCTGGATGGCAAAACCTTCATCGCCAAGATCCTTGAGGTCCACCCCAGCATTCAGTGACCGGAAAGTTTCCCCGTCCCCCAGAACAATCATCTGCTCCGGCCGGGCTTGCCCTTCGGCTGCAATCGGCAGTTCCGCCCCGGAAATCTCCTTGAGAAATTTCTGCAGCTCCGCGGCGGCATGTTTTTCGGACGCAGACGCATCCTTTGATAAAACAATGGTAAAGTCGGACTTTCCGGCCTCCACGAGCCTGATCTCATTAGACTCCGCCTGGGCGGCCATAAAGCCGTCACTCAGGATAAAATGGCTCAATGTGAATACGATAAGGCCTGTCAAAATAAGATGTTTCATCGCATTACCTTCCTTTCCTGATAACGTCAGTCATTGACAACCTAATTAAAGACAACAAAATCCCCGCAAAGGTTTCACTATGAACCAGGACTGCCGGCAAAGTTATGGGACCATTCCAAGATTGGCTTCCGGCAAATTTTAGATTATTGCATTCATCATCGATTTGTTGCTTTTGACGTTAATTTGCACAATACACACCGGATTCGCTCTTTTCATTAGCACACAGGCTTTTAGGCTTAATGCCGAGTGTTTTATCGGTTGTTTTGAAAAAATTATCATATCAAGAATATCATCATCCATTTTTACTTCTTTTTCGCCCTTTTCTGGCTTCCAGGCCGATTAATTCGCCTGGATTCTGTGTCGATATGTCCTTCGACAGACATCGGGGTCTGTCTGATAAAACTCGATAAACAGAAAGGACTTAGCGTGGCCAGAATCGCAGAGGTCGTCAAAGCCATCCCGGTTCAATACGGGCAGTGCGATGTGGTTGTTTCCGGCGACATGTCTGTTCAGGACGTACTGAATCAGGTTGTTTCCGGCGACCTGGATACTGTGGGCATCACCACCGATGACAATGAACTGCCCGCCCTGCTGAATCGCCAGCAGCTCCTGCAAGCCATGGTCAGCGAAGTGGAAAGCATCCAGCATACCCTCAGTCAACTGGGCAGCCAGCTCAAAGACAACTCAAACAATCAGCTTGACCTGATTGCCTCCAGCCTCACCAGCGGCTATGCCGGAGCGGCTCAGAAATTCGAACAGGCCCTCAAGGCCATGACCGAAGGGATGATCATTTTTGATGTCCATGGGCATGTGGAAATGGCCAATCCGTCAGCCCGGTCCCTGCTGGGACTGGAAGCCAATGCAGATATTGAAACCGTCAGCCGTCTGCTGGACCACCTTGGATTTCGGGCATTGATGACCCTGTCCGGAAAATCCACCGGGCAAAACAGCGGGCAATTCCGCATTAAATCCGCCCACGCCAGGCTGCTTGAAACACGCTGGTCCCTGCTGCAAAACGACTGGGGACAGGCCCTCGGCTGGGTCATCACCATGCGGGATATTACCAGCGAAGTCGCGGCGGAAAACACTAAATCCGAGTTCATCGCAGCCATTTCCCACGAACTGCGCACACCCCTGACCAGCATTCAAAACTCCGTCTCCAATATCCTGGCCGGCGTGACCGGCAAAATTAACGACAAGACCCGCCATTATCTGGAAGTCATGAAAACAGACTGCCACCGGTTTGCAGATTTGATTAACNNCGGCCAAACTGGAAGCGGGCAATCTGCCGATTACCCAGCGGGTCATGAGCCTCGAATCGCTGGTGCAGAATATCGCCGCCGAATTTACAGACATGGCCGCCGCCGCATCCGTCACGCTGGACTGCCGGATCGAGCCGGATATCTGCCCGGTCTATGCCGACAACAAACGCATTCGCCAGGTCCTGAGCAATCTGCTTCGCAACGCCATTCATTTTTCCCCTGCCGGCGGCACCGTCAGTATCAGCGTCCATGACCGCGGTTCGGATATCGTGACCGAGATCGCCGACGCCGGCGAAGGCATCTG
>DLFY01000156.1:1722-8677 GCA_002482415.1 Phycisphaerales bacterium UBA7708 | reverse complement strand
TCAAACAGTTGGACAGTAGTGATATCGGATATAAAGAATATAATTTAGCAGGGAGGTAAGACAATGCGTGAACTCCATTTACCTCATTTTCATAAACCTGACTGGCATGCCATGGAAAAGCGTTTCGAACAGATAACACATGCCCCATGGTTCTGGCCTACAATCGTGTTGCTCTCAATGATTCTGTTGTTGATTGTACTCAGTATTCTGGCCGGCGGCGGTACGGGGCAGACATCACCTTTACCTATACGCTATCCATTTATGCCATAACCTGAAAACCTTAGTCTCTCTAAGGCTTTTGTGAAGGATTAAGAGCACTTTTCGTAAACAGGAGACATAACGATGAAGCAATCCGGAAAATCTCGCGGTCATCAACAGCCCAGAAAACAATCCAGAAGATTGCCGATGGTTCTTATCAAACATAAAGGAGCTTTGCGTTAATATGTAGACAAGATGACTCCTGGATAACATTTCAAACAGTAAAAAATAAGCAAAATTCTTTCTTCAGAATAACAGGAGCATTATTTGTATCAGGGAGCGGGATGTTTGCCGTCTTTCAGGGCCTCATCTGCAGACGCATACCCGATATACTGATCGGCTCTGATGAGTATGGCGCGTCGGTCTTCTATGGAATAGAAGTATCGGCCGGATTGACTGGCGACAAATTTGACACCCGAAGTGTCCACTTTACCTTTCCAGGAGAAACCGGGCACCTCGATCAGCGGAGCAGGGGTGGGCGGGATACCGGTATTCCGAGTGCCGAAACTTTCGGGGGCGTTAGGGAATAGTTTTCCAATAGCCCGACGGCTCTGCTTGGGGATTCCATCTCTGGTTAATAATAAGATCATGGCGATAGTCACAAGAACCAGTGCAGACGCAATCACAATGCGCCACATCGTGCTGATTTTTGATACTATCTGTCGAAATCGCCTCTGTACAGGCTGTCTCAGGCTCGTTTGAGTAAGCGAGCCGGGGATTGTGGTTCGTGTTTTCTGCAGTACACCCTGCCAATCCATGGCCAGTGTGGAGCCGCCGGGACCACCCGTCGCCTGGGAATCGGAAGAAAAAGTAATGGATTCAGCATGAAGAATGGCGGCCACTTCCGCTGCGGAGGGACGCACTCCCGGCTCCTTGGCCATCATCCGCTGGATCAGAGATGCCAGTTCCGGCGAACCGTTGGGCATATATTGCAGAATGTCCGGCGGTTCAGAATCCAGATGCTGCTTGAGAATCTCCTCCATTTTCCCCCCGGCAAACGGAGGCCGGCCGGCCAGTACATAATACAAAGTCGCCCCCAGACTGTAAATATCAACGGCCGGGGTTAGCGGCTCCCGCCGAATCACTTCCGGTGCCATATAGTGCGGCGTGCCGATGGATTGCTGGGCGTAGGTATCAAATGGATCGTTGGGGTCATCCACCCGGACCAGCCCGAAGTCGCTGATTTTTCCATGGCCGTTACGCGTCACCAGAATATTGCTGGGCTTGATATCGCGATGAATCATACCCAGTTCGTGAGCCACTTGCAGACCAATGGCCGCATCCGCAATAATCGGACACGCCCGGGACACCGGCAGGGCACCGGCGGCCTTGACAATCTCCTGCAGGCTGTTCCCTGAGACCATTTCCATCGCAATGTACCACCAGCCTGCATGCTGGTTAATCTCATAGACGCGGACGATATTGGGATGCTCGATGGACGCGGCGGCCCGGGCTTCACGGAGAAACTGCTCAACGGCATCTTTGCCCTTTTCACCTTCTGACAGCTTTTTTCGCAGGACCTTTAGTGCCACTATCCGCTTTAAATGCGTATCTTCGGCCTGAATGACAAGCCCCATGGCGCCTTCACCAATCAGGCGCAGCAATTTAAAATGCCCCATCACTTTGCCGATCCACGGTTGAGGCTTGGTGCTGGTTTTATCGGCTGACGAGGGGACGCCGGTGTCTGAACTCTGCGGCTTGCCGCCGGAGCCATGATGGGTCACCAGCGATTCCGCAAAGACCTTCTGGTCGTCAGGACTGAACTGTGGGCTGTGTTTTGACTCTTCCATCATGCTTATCCGGCTATCGGGGTATTCCCGTAAATTCCATAATCGTCAAAATGCTTTNNCTTTGTCGGGCCCCGCGTCCTTCACTGATATCGCCTTCGTCGCTGCCTAACGCAATATAGCGGCTGTCACCCAGACGGCAGACCGCTTCGATGGTCATATCCGGGATTCGGGCCGCCAGAATTGGAACGTCTTTTTTATTTCCGCTCCACCAGAACAGGGCGCTGTCCAGCGTATTGGGCGGATACGGGCTGTTGGGATTGAGCCGGGGGCCGTTGCTTTTGGCCGCGGTAATCAGGTATCCCTGGGTGATGGGATCCCAGCACAGATCACTGATTCCCCGTCCATCCAGGTCCAGCAAAAACAGGTCAGTCACCATGAGTGAATCCGGCAGGGCAGGCTGTCTCATCTCGGGCATGCCTGACACCGCAAACAGCATCGCGGCGTTATCAAATAAGGGATTGCGAATCCCGCCAAGCAGCGTCTGTCCATCGGATGTGAAAGTAATTCCCTCCACATTCCCCCAGCGATAGGTATTCTTGTTTTCACCGGGGTCTGCATTAAAGGTATAATAAGGCAGGACTCCAATCGTCTCAAAGCAGCTTTCCAACTGCTGACGCAGCGTTCCAGCCGAGACCACTTTGGTGCGTTCCAGCGTCAGCGGCCGGACGGATTTGATCTTTCCGTGGAATAAATGGCGGCGCTGCGGCAGAGGCTGAGCATTCGGTGCGTTGCTCAGAGAACACATCACATAGATAGACGATTGTCCGCTTTTGTTCAGAATGGTCAGTGACTCTGCATCATTGAGCAGAAATTGCTCGTTATGTATCAGGACATGATGTTCCGGTGTTCCAATCTCCATTTTGTTCAAATCCACCGGGCAGGTAAACAGCAGGTGCTCATGTCGATCACTGGCAATTATCAGAACTCCATCCACCCAGGCCAGTCCGCTGCATTCAAGGGGTTTGGGTTCTGACTGCTGATTTGACATCGGTGCCTTGACGGTAATATCTTTCTGGGCGACCACCGGCGGTTCAATCACGTCAAAGCGGATTTCATAGACCCTGCCCGGCTCTTCTGCCTGTGCACAGAACAAGCCCAATGGGCATACCACTGCCGCAAATAACATAATAGATATTCGAATTGAACCCAACCTGTAAGCCATTATTTTTCCATTCGTCTCCTATAAATTTTACGAAAACCGCCTTGCAGTGTCAAGAATATCCTCTTTTTGCGCTAAAATGCAGGTTAATTTATTGGAAAATATGGCGGTTTCTGGAGTCTTATAGTATAGTACTAAACGAAATGCAAAGGTTGAAATAGTGATAACTATGGTCTCATAAAGTTTTAACAAAAGGAGGCTGGCAGGTGCGACTGCAGTTTCGACATCACAAGACATGCGGCTGTGACTCACATAAGCCTGATTCGGTTGCCGGCAGACTGTTTGCCTCCGTTTTTTTTCTGTTCTTTGGGGGTATGGGATTGTTGTTTGAGGTCTTTCTCGTCCGAGAAGTCGTTTCGGCAATCCATCGGCGAAACTGGTCTGTCGTCAGTTGCCGCATTCTGGAAAGTTCCGTCCGCCAGGAATCCAATTCTGAAAGTCCCTATCGGTTTGCCGTCAAGTACGAATATCAGGTCAACGGGGCGACCTATCAATCGACACGCTATCAATTCAAAGATTCCGGCTCCGGCGATTACGCCAAGATGCAGAAACTGGCTGATCGTTACCAGACCGGCCTCCAAACACAATGTTATGTCAATCCCACAAATCCTTCCCAGGCGATCCTTGAGCAGGACAGTCTCGGTATAGCCTGCTTTATCCTGATTCCCACCGTGTTTGTCATCGTCGGCGCAGGAGGTATCTATGGTACATGGTTCTATAAGCCAAAGCCGAAAACCCAGAAATTCGCTTTGCCCGAAGCGAAGGGAAAAACCGGAAAAAGCCAATGGGGATTGCTTCTGTTTGGATTCGTATTCTTCGCTGCGGGGTCGGGTTTCAGTTATATCTTTTTGATTCGGCCCATGCTGGATATAGTCCGTGCCAGAACATGGATTGAAACGCCCTGCACCATCCTTTCCGGACAGGTCCTCAGTCATGACTCGGATGATGGCACCACTTACAGTATTGATATCCTATATGAATATGTGGTTGACGATAAGGAGTATCGCAGCAACCGCTATGATTTCATGAGCGGCTCCAGCAGTGGTTATCAGGGCAAAAGGGAGGTTGTGGATAAATACCTGAAGCTCAAAAATACGATCTGTTATGTCAATCCCGAATCACCCGGCGATGCGGTCCTGAATCGAGACCTGACGTGGAAATATGCAATTGGGCTGTTCCCTCTGATTTTCGTCGCGGTGGGTCTTGCGGTGATGATTGGGGCAGTAATCGGCATGAAGCGTCGTGCGGCTAAAGAATCCATCGGGGGCTGGAAGCCCCAAACAGCATTTACGTCCTCTCATCAATCCGGCTATCAGCAGCACTACGGGCAGCGGGAAGACAAAATTGCCCTCAAGCCGCAAAAACATCCGATCGCAATGCTGCTATTTCCATTGCTATTCTGCGGATTCTGGAACGGCTTGCTTTCGTTTTTTGTGTATGAGGTGTTCTCTGGATTTAAAACCGGCCGTCCGGATTGGTGTTTGACGTTGTTTATGATTCCTTTTGTCCTGGTGGGGATTGGAACGGTTGTCTGGGTGATTTACCAGTTCCTGGCCCTGTTCAATCCGCGATTCGAGATAGCGATTCAGCCTGCATCACTCTGTCTGGGCGGCAATGGCCAGCTCCAGTGGACAGTTCATGGTCGAGCCGGTCGAATCCGCAAATTAGTCCTTACATTAACCGCCAGGGAAGAAGTCGTAAACACGGACGGAGAGGGTTCCAGTACGCATCGCAAGCTCTTCTATGAAAAAGAACTTCTGTCCACCACGTTGCGACATGAGATGAAAACGGGACAGGTCCATTTTGCGATTCCCCAGAGAACAATGCATTCTTTCGAGACCGAACATAACAAGATTATCTGGGCGATTAACGTCAAGGCCGATATCCCCCTCTGGCCGGATGTCAAACAGGAATATCAATTCTTTGTGGGCCCTCAACCTGTTGTTTAAGAAGGAGCATTTATGAGTCCATTGACCATCGATATTGATGATATGAAAACCTTATTCCAGCCAGGCCAGACCCTCCGCGGCCAGGTTCGCTGGCAGGCAGACTCGGCACCCAAAACAGCGTGTCTGCGACTGCTGTGGTACACAAAAGGCAAGGGGACGGAAGATGTAGGCATTGCCGACAGCGTTGAATTTAGCAATCCCGAGCAAAACGATCGGCGGACCTACCAGTTTAAGATTCCCGAAGGACCGTACAGTTTTTCAGGAGAATTGTTTTCTCTCGTCTGGTCGCTCGAACTGGTTGTTGGCAAACAATTTGCACGCCAGGATATTACCGTCTCCCCGCAAGGGCATGAAATCCGGCTGTATGAAACAGTGCTTGAGGCAAANNGGCAAAACCGTTTTAGAAGGTGATATAAGATAAGGCTTTTTGGGTTAGCTTGGTCGGACGAAGCACGTCCCGCAATTTCGTGATGTGCGTCATTTTTCGAGCTTCAAGAATGGTCTTAACGGCAGTAGGGCCTAAGCCGGGAACACGCAGCAGAGAGAACTTATCTGCTTTGTTGACATTTACGGGGAAATATTCCGGGTGAGCCTCCGCCCAGAGCAGTTTGGGGTCTTTTTCGAGCGATAATCGTCCATCGTCATTAAACAGGATATCCGAGTCTGTAAATCCATATTTCCGCATCAGAAAATCAGTCTGATAAAGGCGGTGTTCCCGAATGAGTCGCTGGGCCGGCATTTCGCTGTCCCCCGGCAAAGACGGAGAGCCTGCAATGGATTGATAGGCACTGAAATAGACGCGCTTGAGCTTCAATCCCTGATAGAGTCTGCCCATATAGCGGACGATCTGCTTGTCGGATTCCCCGGCCGCCCCGACAATAAACTGCGTGGTTTGCTTGACTCGCTGGTATCTGCTGCCTTTGGCGGTCAGCGCGCTGACGAGCTTCATCGGAGCGATAATATCATTGAGAAAATCTTTTTTATGGGACAAACGCGACAGGTATTCCTGCCCCGGGGTTTCAATATTGATTGACACTGCCGATGCCAGCCTCAATGTTTCTTCAATGGCAGCAGGCGAGGCTCCGGGAAGAATTTTCAGATGAATATACCCTCGAAATCGGTGTTTCTTACGAATGATAGCAGCAATCCCATTGAGCCGTTCCATGGTCTTATCCGGCGTGCCGGTCAGCCCGGAACTTAGAAAAAGCCCGTGTACAAATCCGGCCCGAAGATAATCCATGAACAGGTTGGCGGTTTCTTCGATGCCCAGGGTGCATCGGGCAACATCATTGCCGCCGCGAAGAGGGCAGTAAAGACAATCATTCGAACAGGCGTTTGATATCAGGGTTTTAAGCAGGATGGTTGAGCCGCCCCCAGGCAAGACGACCGGATATATCCAGTTTCCGTCGGGGCCTTTGCGACGATGCTCTTCCTTGCTGGTCGCGCAGGCACAGGCAAGGTCGTACTGGCCGTCCCGGCCAAGAATTTTGAGCTTTTCCGTGGTGTCTGGCTGACTGATTATTGCGGGCATTGCTATACAAGAATTCTATTAAACATCTTCCCTGAAATCGATTTTTATACCATACAAAAAATATTTTAATTAGCAAGTTAAGTAAATCAAAATTTTCGGGTAATTATCTGTATAGTCATTGTTGAGTATGAAGTGTATAATGTTTTTTTAGATTGGCATAGAGGGGATAAATAGATAAACATTGTCCCCAAGAGGAATTATGTCGGATATTGCCGAAAACAAGGCAGGGCAAAAAGGGCTGGAAGACGGCACCGCCGGGGTGCAGGAA
>DLFY01000156.1:0-1711 GCA_002482415.1 Phycisphaerales bacterium UBA7708 | reverse complement strand
CGTTCGATTATCTGTGATTATCATTTAAGCGAAGATGTCTATCAAAGTGTTTCCCTTGAGGCGATTCGCTCTGCCGACAAGTTTCAGAATATGAAGCATTTGCAGCAGTGGCTCTGGGTGGCCTGCCGGACGCGGGCACTGAATGTCTTGCGGGAACAGAATAAGCCGGTCAGGGTTTTTGACAATGAGATGCTGGATATCATGCAGCCATTCTGGGAAACCCGCAGCACTTATGAACAGCATGAAATTTTTTCCTATCTGGAAAAATGCCTCGGCAGACTGTCAGCCTATGCGCGGGAGATTATTCATTTCCGTTATCGTGAAAATTTAACCGGCCAGAAGCTGGCCGATGCCCTCGGGCGTAAATGTGAATCGGTCTATGTGGCGTTAAGTCGCGTTCACAGGACTCTGGCAGAATGTATTCAGCGGCAAAATGCCATCCACAAGAAATAATATGTCCAGAAATCAGCACAATCAGAATAATTTGAGCAATGTCCCGGATGAGGCGGCCTTTGTTTGCCTGGTTTATGCCTACCTGGATAATCAGGCTTCGGACGAAGAGCAGAGCAGGCTTAAAACCTGGCTTCAGCGCAACCCGGCCATGCGTGCGTTGTTTATCCAGATATGCATGCAGGACCAGATGGTCTACGAGGCGGTCAACACCTCCGGAGGTGTTGTCTGCCAGCCCGAAGCAGCCCAGGAAGATCGAAACCTGTCGTTATGGCGGGAATTGAGCTGGGAGGAGAAAAACGCCCCGGCCGTTCCGCAGGACAAAACCGCAGACGAAGCCGCAAAAATTATTCCCGACCGAAGTCGGATCGTTCCCGTACGGCATCGAGTCAACCGCTTGTCTTTGGCCACGATTATTTCGCTGGCCGCGGCCCTGCTGCTGATGATGACCTATATTTACTTCCATCCGTATGCCAGCATTGAAACAGCGACGCTGGTGGATACGATGAATGTGCAGTGGGCCGAAGAAATGCGTATGCCCGGGCCTCAGGGGCGCATCAAAACGCTGGTACCGATGACCCTGCTGCAGGGGGTTGCACGGATTCAGATGGATGATGGGGTGGAACTGGTGGTCGAATCGCCCGCTAAATTTGAACTGGCGACCTCGTCAGAACTGCGTATGGATTATGGCCGGGTGTATGCCTATGTCTCCGAAATCGGGCGAGGCTTTACGGTCACGACCCCGAATTCGAAGATTGTCGATCTGGGCACGGAATTCAGCGTTGAGGCCAACGGTGCCGGACAGACGGATTTGCATGTTTTTCAGGGCAAAACCTACCTGGTTGCAGGAGCCAAGCAGAATGCCAAAACCGTCGAGACGCTGGAGGCGGGTCAGGCTCGGGGTGTCCATGGCAGTGGCGTTGTTCGGAATCTGGGATTGAAGGCCGAGGAATTCGTCCGTTCATTCAATCCCAGGGAAAAACTGATCTGGAAGGGACAGCCCCTGGATCTGGCGGATATGGTCGGCGGTGGAAATGGCTTTGGTACCGGTACTATCAATCAGGGTTATCATCTGACGACGGGCGATGCCCTGTTGTTTGATGGGCCCGTAAGTATTTCAAATGCCGGGATTTACAGTCCGATTTTTACGAACCCGTTTGTTGATGGAGTATTTATTCCGATTGGTCCTGGCCAGATTGTGTCTTCGCAGGGGCATCAATTTGACGATTGCCCGGCCACCAACGGCGGGGCCTGGAGCGGC
>DLFY01000151.1 GCA_002482415.1 Phycisphaerales bacterium UBA7708 | reverse complement strand
GTGGGCTGCCTTCGCGGCCTGCAGACCGAATCCGGGGCCGGTGCGGTGGGAATCTCAACCACCCGTGCCGTCGTCAGCGGCATCGTCCTGATTGTACTGGCCGAAGGAATCTTTTCGGTCCTGTTATACGTTCTGGATATATAAGCAATGGATACCCAAGCTCAGTCCGTCATCGAAACACGCGACCTGGCCGTCGGCTACCAGGGCAAGGCGATCCTGCGCAATATCAGCTTTACTGTCCAGATCGGCAAAATTCTGGTCATTCTCGGCGGTTCCGGCTGCGGCAAAAGTACGCTGTTGCGAAGCCTCATCGGGCTGGCCGAACCCATCAGCGGACAGGTGCTCTTATATGGCCAGGATTATTTCCAGGCCCCACGCCGGCAGCGGGAACATCTCCTGTCGCAAATCGGGGTATCCTTCCAGAACGGTGCCCTGTTCGGTTCAATGTCGGTGCTGGAGAATGTGATGCTGCCGCTGGAGGAACTGACTCGCCTGCCCCGGCAAGCCTGCGAAATGATCGCGGCCATGAAATTGCAGATGGTGGGCCTGTCCGGATTTGAACACCACAGTCCCAGTCAGCTTTCCGGCGGCATGCAGAAACGTGCCGCCCTGGCCCGGGCAATGGCCCTCGATCCCCAGATTCTGTTTCTCGATGAACCCAGTGCAGGTCTCGACCCGATTACCGCCGCCCAACTCGACGATTTGATTCTTCAGTTGGCACGCACGCTGCACCTGACGTTTGTTATCGTAACCCATGAACTGCAAAGTATCTATGCACTGGCCGACAATGCCGTCATGCTGGATAAAGCCGCCGAAGGCATCGTCGCTATGGGTAAACCCGAAGAACTCAAACATAGAACGGATATTCCGGTGGTCTGGCAATTCTTTAATCGTTCCGTCCAGACACCCGAAAAAACATAAAATAGACAAGGATTTCAAACGATGAAATCAAATGCACATTATTTTCGGATAGGTCTGTTCTTCATCCTGATGCTGGCTCTGCTGATTGGAGGATTGATTTTAATCAGCGAAGACATGTTTGGCGGAGAGCGGTTTTATATCGAGACCTACCTCAATGAGTCCGTTCAGGGACTCAGCCAGGGGACCGCCCTGCTGCACCGCGGCGTCGCTATCGGCAGAATTGAAAAAATCACCTTTGTCACCCGGGAATATCCGCTGGAATTCGATACCCCCGACTACGACAAATTCAGCCGATATGTCATGATTGTGATGTCGGTGGATGCCAAAAATTTCAAACGTCCGGATACGGTCATTCAGGACGTGGAAGCCACCATCCGCAATCAGATCAATAACGGCCTTCGCCTGAAATTATCCTATCAGGGCATCACCGGGATTGCCCTGATTGAAGCCGACTACCTCGACCCGGCCCGTTACCCGCGTCTGGAAGTCCCATGGAAGCCCCACAACATCTATATCCCTTCGGCACCCAGCCTGATTACCAGCTTCACCCAGGCGGTGGATACGGTCTTCCAGCGATTGGATAAAGTGGATTTCCCCGCTTTATTTACCCAGTTTGAAAACACGCTGAAATCCGTCCAAAATGCCGTTGAAGAAGCCAAACTCGGCGAACTGCGCGTTTCCGCAGTCGAAATGCTCAATCAGTTTGAATCCACACTAAAGCAGGCTCATGCAATGATGGACACAGGCGACCCCAACTCGCCGGTATCCGATATCGCCACCACCATGGCCCAACTGGATCGCAATCTCAAACAGATCGAACAACTGGTGTCCACCCATCAGGACGACATTGATACCATCCTGACTGATATGAAGACGTTGACACGAAACTTAAAACAGCTTTCCGAGCAGATCAAGGCGGACCCCGCTCAACTGCTGTTATCATCCCCCCCCAGGAAGATGGAGAACACAAAATGAGTTCTAAATTAATTTTATCTGCAATCCTGACAGGACTTGTCTTTCTCAGCGGCTGTGCAAGCCGGGAGAACTTCAGCCAGCAGCAGGAATCATATCTGCTGGAAGCCACAGCACGAATCCCCGCGGCGGTTCAGACGCTGCCGGGCGTGCTCAAGATTCGGCATTGCCGGGCTGTGGCACCGTTTGACGGCCAGTATTTCCTGTATCGCACCAAAACCGCCCAGTTTCAGCAGGATTACTACAAGCTGTTCCTGACGCCGCCCAATGAGCAGATTGTCGAGCAACTGCGCGAAGGATTGTCGGCCAGCGGCTTGTTCACCAATGTCCTGCCCGCCTCAAGCGCCATGCCGCCGGATTATACCCTCGAGCCGCATCTGCTGGCAATCTATTGCGATTTTTCCGATGCCGATAATCCAAAAACCGTGCTCAAGATGCACTTTGTCCTCCTCAAGACCGACAAAAGCTGCCACTGCAGCACCATCGTGTTTGAGAATACCTATGAATCCATCAAGTCTATGCCCGGCCGGACCGGACAGGATATCATCCTGAGCTATAACGACAACCTCGGCGACCTGCTGTCCACCCTGATGTCGGACATCGCCGGGAAGGTCAAATAGATTTATTCCATAGATAAACGATAAATCTGGTTCGCATCCAGGCTCAGATTATAGATTCGAACATCGTCCAGCAGGCCGTTGAAGAAACTGGCCTGCGATGTTCCGTTATATACTGATCCAATTTGAACATTCTGGCCGGCCAGGGTGTCGATGGGCTGGGTTGAACTATAGGTCGCTATCTGCGGCAAACCATCCACATACAACTTGATTTCATTGACGCTCGGCGAGCTGTCGGCGGCCAGCACCGCCGCCACATGATGCCACTGCCCATCCGCAACAGAAACATTGCCATAAATATATCCACCCCAAACGCCCACAGCCAGCTTTCCATCCGACTGCATACGGAACATCCACTTCTGGCCATTGGCTCCATTGCCCCATGATATAATCGTCTGTTCCTTGCTGTTGGCAGTCGCCTTAATCCATGCCGAACACGTCCGGGACGCAGGGCCGGTAATCCCCTCAAATCCTGTGACTTGGACATAATCATTGATCCCGTCCNNCGTCCAGCCTCAGGGCATAACCATGATACCCCGCCTGCCACGGATTGCCGGCGATGTTGACAGTCTTCCCCTCATATCCGCCAATACTGTCAGCAACTACCGTCCCTTCTGTCGCATCCATCTTCCACACAGCAATCGGTGAGGGCAAGGCAGGAGGCGGCGGCGTAATGTTCTCAGACAACAGCCAATGGTCGGCCAGGATAATAAAGTCATCGAAATCCACCGTACCGGAACGGTTGATATCCGCCTGCCCGCAATGGTCCGGCCCGGCGCAGTCTGTCTGCATCCAGTGAGCAGCCAGCAGATGCATATCCTCCATCGTCACATCGGCGGTCAAGTTCAAGTCGCCAAACAGATAGTATTCATACGCCCCCATATCCACCACCGGGGTACCGTCCCAGTCGCCATCGGCCAGGCGCGGTGTTCCCATCAGGCCGGTTTGTTCCTCGGCCGGAACAGCCGCATTGCTTCCGGCATCCACACACGGCGAATCAGGCAATAAATGCAGGTCGCCATAGTCATCATCGGCGGTCCCCCACTGGCCATCATCACCAGCCGAAGGATATCGAACCACCTGCGGAGGCAGGCTGATGTTGCCATCTCCCTCAAAGCCCCCCTCGATATCGCTGTATGTCACCGAAGAGGTTCCTCTATAAGCTCCAGTGCTTGATACCTGAGTATATTTTGTAAAAATCGGTGCGCCCTGCGAGGCCGAGTTTCCCCACAGGATACAGTTGGTAATCACATCGTCAGAAGCATAATTGTAAATCCCGCCGCCAAAACTGTTTGTGGTGCCCGTCGCGGAATTTGCCAGAAAGGTGCAGTTTCTGAACGTTGAAGCACCCACATTTTCATAATCGCAAATGGCCCCGCCATAGCTATTTACACCCTCTACACGGTTACCAACAAAATGGCTGTTTATAATCGACAATTTCGAACCATAACCATAAATACCACCGCCAAAGGCCGACTGCACCCCGTAGACGCTATTACTCAGAAACCAACAATCCCTGATGATTGAATTTACACTGGTACATATCGCCCCTCCCTGACATCCTGCGGCATTTTCAATAAAGGAACAATTCCTGATATCACGGCTGTTTACTGCACCGCCTCCGCAGAGGCTGGCCTGATTTTCACGAAAAACACACCCCATTAATGTCCCACCCCCCAAAACACCACCACCCCGTGAGGATATATTTTGATAAAATACACAGTTTATTGTTTTATAGCCCCCATACAGTCCGCCACCACCGGGAATAAGCATAGACCTCCAGCCCTCTCCAGAGGAATAATTTCTTTCAAACACACAGCCGATGACAATGGTTAATGAAGAAATGTAATCAATCGAAGAACTAAATAGATAAGGAATACTTGCCATGCCTCCTCCGCAGGTCCCGGTTCCTTGTGCACTATTTTCTGTAAAGGTACAATTTCTGACTACAGGACTGCTGCCATGATTGCATATCCCTCCGCCTATTTCGGCGGAATTCCGAATGAAAGAACACTGAACGAATAGTCCGTCACCATATAAATAATTGTAAATTCCTCCACCATACTCTGCAAGATTATCAAGGAAAACGCACTGGCTTACCAAAGGTCTGCTGCCCTCATTATACATTCCTCCACCGTACTGGCTTATATTGTATTTAAAGATACAATTAGTTACGGTAACATTATTCCCTTTTCCATTATACATTCCAGCGCCTGGATTAGAAGCATCAAAGGAATTGCCACCATTACGGAGAGTAAAACCATCCAGAATAGCTGTAGCATCCAGATTCATACCGGATGGATGATAGAATAGATGANNGTCCATTCAATTACGTTGATGTCATCATCATCTGAATCACCAGACAGAATAGTAATATTTGGATCACTCTTTCGCTGGTCTCGCTCGGTTTCAATGCCAGCAAAACCGCCGTAAATGCCAACACCATTTTTCATTTGAAATGTCTTAAAGCGATCATCAGTACCGCCAACCATTTTCGTCGGCTTATANNTATACGTCCCTACCGCAACCCAGATTTCCGAGCCTGCCTGGGCGGCATCAAGGGCGGGCTGGAGTGTGGTGAATGCATCCGCCCAGCTTGTTCCCGTGTTGGCACCGTCGGCTGAGGCATTGACGTAGATGACCGTTGGATTATTGACGGCCGCGAATGTGAGAGATGATAATAGGATTGTCGATACGACAAGACCCCGAATTGTCCGGCACCGCATTGTGTATCCTCCAAATAAAGCTCTTCTGAAAATCCTGTTTTAATTTAAGGCAAATAAACCGACTTGTCTTCTCCTGATTTCGACCGATCTATATTTTACCTAAATTACCTTTGACTTGGCAATCAAAAAAATGAAATTGGGTTCGGTTGGTAAAAAACAAGAATATATGGATTCAAGGATACATGGATACAAGAATTTGGCTTTGTTTTGTTTTTTGCTGGTTATCACACTATTCCTCCTTTTCCTATCCCCTTTTGCCTTTCTGCCTGTCCTTTCTGAGCAGGCTATATATATGTCGGATTGGGAGGAAAAGTTGCTAACATTTTTAAAAATATTTTAAATTTTATATTGCATATTTTAGATTGAAAATAAATACAATATTGAAATTTCTGTATGGATTGTGTTGGCAATATGAAATCACATCGCTTGCGTTCGGTGCTGCTGTTTTCGCAGGCCAATCCTCTCATGTTATGGATAGTTTTCTATAAAGTCCATTCAGAATCCAATACCCCTTTTTCCATCGAGTCGTTTTCAATTGACCGGGTCGGGAACTTCCTGTAACATAACGGACTTTGTGATGGCTTAAAGTAAAGAGGGTGGGCTGTTTCCGCCCGGCCATACGAACATTTTATACAGGAGTATGTCGCAAATGACTAAAGTAACGCTGATAATGGGCGATGGGATTGGGCCGGAGATTGCCGAAGCCACCCGCCGGTGCATCGATGCTACAGGAGCGAAAATACAATGGGATATCCAGCAGGCGGGTGTGGATGTGATGGCGACGGCCGGGACGCCCCTGCCGGATGCGACACTGGAGTCGGTCAAGGCCAACGGTATCGGCCTGAAGGCACCGATTACTACGCCGGTCGGCACCGGTTTTCGCAGCGTGAATGTCTATCTGCGGCAGGCTCTGGATTTGTATGCCTGTGTTCGCCCCTGCAAAAGTTATCAGGGCGTACGCAGCTATTATAAAGATATCGACCTGGTGATTGTGCGTGAAAACACCGAAGACCTGTATGCGGGCATCGAATTTGAAAAAGGCAAGAGCGAGACGCTGGAACTGATCGACTGGCTGAATAAGCATTCCAAACGGCAGATTGGCCCCCATGCCGGCATCAGCATCAAGCCTATTTCCGTCGAAGGGACGGAACGGATTGTGCGGTATGCCTTCAACTACGCCCGCAAGAACAAACGGAAAAAGGTCACTTCTGTTCATAAGGCCAACATTATGAAATACACCGACGGCCTGTGGCTGGAGGTCAGCCGCAACGTCGCCAAGGCCTACCCGGACATCGAATTTGAAGACCGGATTGTGGACAACATGTGCATGCAGCTTGTGCAGAAGCCGGAGCTGTATGATGTCATCGTGCTGCCCAACCTGTACGGCGATATCCTGAGCGATTTGTGTGCCGGGCTGGTCGGCGGGCTGGGTGTGGCACCCGGAGCCAATATCGGCGAAAAAGGGGCCATCTTCGAAGCCACCCACGGCAGTGCTCCCAAGTACAAAGGCCAGAACAAGGTCAATCCCACGGCACTGATTTTGTCTGGGGCACTGATGCTGCGGCACATGAACCTGACGAAGGAAGCCGACGCCCTTGAAAAGGCGGTTGCCGAGGTGATTGCCGAAGGTAAAGATGTTACCTACGATATGAAAGACGACCGCAACGATCCGACGGCAGTGGGAACCAGCCAGATGGCCGATGCGATTATTGCACGGATTGGCAAGTAAGTCGATTCGTCTGTATTGTGGGAATCCGAGGATATAAGCGTTGAATCAGACAGCCTATCGGATGTTGATTTCCGGACAGGACCGCCGAGTGACGGCCGTTTTGCTGCGGGCGTTGCTGAGATGCTTCGCTTTAGTTTATGCGGCTGCGGTGCGCTGCCGGAACCTGTTGTATCATTTCGGCGTGCTCAGGAGTCATGCGGTGAAGATACCGGTCATCAGTATCGGCAATATCACCACCGGCGGGACGGGAAAGACACCGCTGGTCATCTGGTTGTGCCGGTATCTGAGCAAAAAGCAGATTCGCTGTGCGGTGCTGACCCGGGGCTATAAGACCACCGCGGGGGAGATGTCCGATGAACCCGCCCTGCTGGCCAAGAGCTGTCCGGGTGTGCAAGTGGTGGTTAATCCTGACCGTGTGGCCGGGGCGGAAAAAGCCATCCGCGATTATCAGCCGCAGGTACTGGTATTGGATGATGGATTTCAGCATCGGCGGATTCAGCGGGATTTGAATATCGTGGCCATCGATGCGACGTGTCCTTTCGGATATGATAAGCTGCTTCCGGCGGGATTGCTGCGTGAACCGCTGAGCGAACTGAAACGTGCCGATGCGGCCATCATCACGCGGTTTGACCTGGCCGACGCCCAACAGGCCAGTCACATTGAACAGCGGATTATGGAGCTGACCGGGCCGATACCTGTGGCCCGGGCGGTGCATCGGCATACCCATGCGATGCTGACCAACGGCCAGCCGCTGCCGCTGGACAAACTGCGGACGATGAAATTGTTTATTTATTGCGGCATCGGTAATCCGCAGGCTTTTATGAATTGCCTGCAGCAGGATGGCATTACGATTGTCGGGTCGTGCTTTTTTAACGACCATCATGATTATACGATGCAGGATGTCAAGTCGATTGCCGCGCAGGCCCGGCACAGCGGCGCCGACATGGCGGTGTGTACCCAGAAAGACTGGGTCAAGACCGCGGTGTTCTGCCGGCAGATTGAAACGATTTCGTTTGGTGCGATGGCCATGGAACTGGATTTTGCCGCCAACGCGGAGGCTATCGAGACCCTGATTGATAACGTCATACCAAGATAAAAACATAAAATAACTATATGAACAGTACCGATTTATTAAAAATTGTGACCGGCCTGGGTTCACCAACGGTGTTACTGGTTGGCGATTTCATGCTGGATATGTATGTTTATGGTGATGCGCTGCGGATCAGCCCGGAGGCCCCGGTGCAGGTGCTCAAGGTCGTTCGACGGGACTATGCCTGCGGCGGTGCGGCGTCGGTTGCCGCGGATGTGCTGGAACTGGGTGCCCAATGTCTGTGCATCGGGATTACCGGTACGGATGACACCGGGCAGCAATTACGCAACAAGCTGGCTGAACGCGGGGCGGATTTATCGGGGCTGCTGGCTGTGGAAGAACGCCCGACCATTACCAAGCAGCGTATCATCGGCCTTGCCCAGCATCGGCACCGTCAGCAGCTTTTGCGGGTGGACGATGAAATCACCGAGCCGCTGGAGGCCGAACGCTACAAGCAGCTTCTGGATCTGTATAAGGAACGGCTGCCAAAGGCGGACGTGGTCTGTCTGCAGGATTACAATAAGGGGATTCTGCAGCCACGGTTTTGTCAGCAGATGATTACACTGGCCCGTCAGGCGGGCAAAAAGGTGCTGGTCGATCCGCCGCTGCATGAGGATTATTCGAAATTTACCGGGGCCTGCCTGATTACGCCCAACCGCAAGGAAGCATCCGTTGCCTCCGGGATTAACGTCAACAGCATCGAAGCGGCCCAGCAGGCGGCCAAAAAACTGCAATCGCAGCTCAGCCTGGATGCGGCAATTATCACGCTGGACAAGGAAGGGGCCTACCTGCATTCGGATACGGTCTCCGAACAGATTCCGACCCAGCCTCGCACGGTGTATGATGTGACCGGCGCGGGGGATATGATGCTGGCAATGATTGCAGTGGCGCTGGCGGCGGGATGCGATTACAAGACAGCGGTGCAGATATCCAATATCGCCGCGGGGCTGGAGGTCGAAAAATTCGGCGTGGCCACCGTCAGCATCGATGAAATCGTTAATGAAATCCTTGCCACGCGCAAGGGCAAGGCCGGAAAGATTCGGGAGATTGATGCCCTGCGGGACGAACTGGCCTTCCATCGTAAATCCGGCCAGAAGATTGTCTTTACCAACGGCTGTTTCGATGTGCTGCATCTGGGGCATATCGAGTATCTGAAATTCTGCAAATCGCACGGGGATATTGTGGTCGTCGGGCTGAATTCGGACAACTCCGTCCGGCAGCTCAAGGGACCGACCCGTCCGATTAATAACCAGCACGAGCGGGCGGCGGTTCTGGCGGCGCTGGAGTGCGTGGATTATGTGACGATTTTCGACCAGCCCGACCCGCTGGCGCTGATTGAGCAGGTGCGGCCGGATGTGCTGATTAAAGGGGCCGACTGGGCCAACAAAGGCGTGATTGGACGGGAATTTGTCGCTTCCTACGGCGGCCAGACGATTCTGGCGCCGATGCTGGAAGGCAAAAGCTCCACGGCCACTATCGAAAAAATGAAACAGCAATAAGGGCCTGTAATGAAACATAAAGCCGTATTTCTGGATCGCGACGATACGCTGATTGAAGACCCGGGGTATATCAACCACCCCAGCCAGGTCCAATTGCTGCCGGGCGCGGCGTCTTCGCTGGCCCAGCTTCGCAGGATCGGATATCGGCTGGTCGTGGTCAGCAATCAATCCGGCGTGGCCCGGGGGATTGTATCCGAGGAGGGACTTGCCCAGATTCATCATACGCTGGAAAAGCTGCTGGCCGATGAAGGGGCGTACCTGGATGCGATTTACTACTGCCCGTTTCACCCCGAAGGCTCGATTCCCAAATACCGCATGGAAAGCGAGCTTCGCAAGCCGGCGCCGGGAATGCTCTTGAAGGCAGCCAAAGAACTCGATATTGACCTGAGCCAGTCATGGATGGTTGGTGATTCGTATCGGGATGTCGAGGCCGGCAAGCGCGCGGGGTGCAAAACCATTCTGATTAATAATCCGGTCAAGCCGGTGGTGAAAAATCCGGCCGATCCGGAACCGGACCGTCAGGCGGTCAATATTCGTGAGGCAGTCAATATCATTCGGATGTTTGATCAGCATCATGACAGCAAGCCCGCAGCAGAGCATCTGTCAGTCCAGGACATTTCGGAGGTTCAGGTCGATATGCAAAATCCCAAACAAACGATTGCTGCCGAGACATCGCGTACTACGGCAAATGCGGTCAAATCCCAGCCTGTCGAGACCGCAGAGCCTGTTCGTGAATACCCGACAGCCAACCAAACGCCGCAGCAGGAACGGCCCCCTGCCGCCCAGCGAAAGCCGTCGGCACGGGCCGAGACGCCTTTGCCCAGGGATACTGAGAATCTGCTCAACGAGGTGCTGATTCATCTGAAGGCGGCCTATAAGCTGGGACGGGACGATGATTTTTCCATCTGGATGATTCTGGCCGGGGCCTGCCAGATTGTGGCGGTCGGCTGCCTGGTGGTGAGCTTCTGGTTTTTTCTCGATTCGACGCGATCGGCCGAGCACATCCTGATTATGATCGGTTTTGCCGCGGTGCTGCAACTGATGACATTAACCTTTTTCCTGATGCGAAATCGAAACTGACAGCCTTATGATTGCCAATCCCCAGCATATTCTCGTCTGGCTGCCGTCGCCCCTGGGTGATGCGATTATGGCCACACCCGCCCTGTCGTCGATTCGACAGCGGTTTCGGTCGGCAAGGATTACATTCCTGGCCAGCCGGATCAACAGGGCCTTTCTGGAGCCATCGGCGTTCTGTGACGACTGGATGGAACTGGACAAATCCTATTTCCGGATGCTCGGCAAGCTCCGTCAATCCCATTGTGATATGGTGATTCTGTTTAAAAATTCCTTCGGCAGTGCGCTGACGGCAACGCTGGCGGGCATTCCCGTCAGAGTGGGCTATGTCCGTGAAGGGCGAAGCTGGATGCTGACCGACAAGCTGATGCCCGAAAAAGAAGGCGGCGATTTCAAGCCGGTGTCGGCAGTGGATTATTATCTTCATGTCGCACAGTATCTTGGCGGCAATATTGAGAATAAAAAACTGTCGATCGGGCTGACGGATGCCGACCGGCAGATACTGGCCGAATCATGGCCGGAGTTGAACACGATGACCGGTCCGCTGGTAATTCTGGTGCCCGGCGGGGCTTTCGGCCCCAGCAAGCTGTGGCCTGTCCAGCGTTTTGCGGAACTGGCGGATCGGCTGACAGAAACCTATCGGGCCACGGTGGTGATTTCCATTGCCCCGACGCCGCAGGAAATCGCCATCGCTGAAGGGATTCAGGGCAATGCCAAGCAGCCGATATTAAGCCTCGGACAGCGGCCGCTTAAGCCTGGCCCGCTGAAAGCGTTGTACGAGAAGGCGGATTTAGTCATTACCAACGACACCGGGCCGCGCCATATTGCCGCGGCACTCGATAAAAAACTGATTACGCTGTTTGGCCCCAATAATCCGGCCTGGACCCAGACGCATAATCCCAACGAAACTCAGATTATCGGCCAGAGTCCTTGCGCCCCCTGCGACAAACCGCAATGTCTTGCGAAAGAACACTACTGCATGCTGTCGATCAGCGTGGAGCAGGTGTTCAACGCTGCCCAATCCGTTCTTGGGATGCCTGTTCAATGAATTCCGAATATGTCCAGCTCTGCCCCGATGTCTTTGTACACCCGGATTATGCCGAGTCGCTCAAACAAATGCATCTGGATACGCTGGATGCGATATTCGCATTTGAAGGCGGCACGGCACTGGTCAAGAAAGAATTGACGCACTGGCGGAGCCGGACGGAGTTTGTCATCGGCAATCCCCCGCAGCGGTGTTTTATGAAGCGATATGTTGGGCCGCCAAGGATGACGCAGCTTCGCAACTGGATGGCTCATGGGCGGAAGGCTTTAACGGCGATGTATGACTATCTGCCCTGCCGGCCGCTGGAACAGGCGAGCGTCGGCACGTATCAAACGATTGCTTATGGCGGGCGCTGGCATGGGCTGTTTGAGGACAGAAGTTTCGTCATCCTGCTGGAAATCCCGAAGGCGCAGTCGCTGGAAAAACAATTGCCTGACTGCCTGACTCGGTCACCTCTGGAAAGCAGCCAGACGGAACGTGTCGCATTCATTCATTCGCTGGCTGATTTTGTCCGGCGGTTTCACCAGACCGGCTATTGCCATCGGGATTTATATCTGTGCCATATTTTTTATTCTGCGGCCAACGGTTTTTCGCTGATTGATTTGCAGCGGGCCTTCCAGCCGCGATTGTGTCGTCGGCGATGGATTTTAAAAGACCTGACGCAATTGTATTATTCCTCGCCCGGAGACGTTATCAGCCGGTCGGACCGTCTGCGATTTTATCTGCGTTATTGTCAAAAGGAAAGACTGATGAGCTCGGATCGCCGGTTCATCCGTCAGCTCAAACGAAAGGCGTGGCGGATGGCCGACCGCGAAATCCGCCGGGGCAAAGAAGTCCCCTTTGCAAAATAAATCCTCTGACGGTACAATGTCTGCCATGCTGTCCACTGCAATCATTATCGAACGAACATCCATACGCCTTGGCGGAGCCGAGCGGTCCGTGTCCGAATTGGCACAGGAACTGAAGGCCCAGGGCGTCGATGCACATATTCTGGCCGCGGCAGGCAAACCAAGTGAGAATGTGACGATTTTATGTTCGCAGCAGGATCATCAGCGTACTTCATTAAAAACATTTGAAGCCGCTATTGAACAGCATCTGTCACAACGGCATTACGATATTATTCACAGTACCCTGCCGCTGGGGGGTACCGATATTTACCAGCCGCGCGGCGGCAGCTTCAAAGAGGCCATGCTGCAAAATGCGGCCAGTTATTCGAATCCGTGGGTGCGGCTCTGGAAAGCGAAAAGCCATTTTCTGAATTTCCGGCGGACGGCCTTTCTGCGGGCTGAGGCCCGTCTATGCGATGATAACCAGCAGACGATGATTGCGGCGCTGTCCGATTATGTCAAGCAGCAGTTTGTACGGCATTATCATCTGCCCGAAAGTCGGATTGCCGTGATTGCCAACGGTATTAATCCCAACCGCCCTGCCGATCCGCAAAAGAGTCAGGCATTTCGTCGTGAAATCCTTAATCAGGTTCCGGCTGCAATTCGTGACAAAGCAATTGTGCTGTTTTTTGCTGCGACTAATTTTCGGCTCAAGGGCCTGCGTGAAGCGATTATCGCCCTGTCGAAAGCGATTGAGCTTTGCCCCCAGTGTCCTGCTGTCATCGTGGCGGCCGGGTCGAATAAGATATCCGCTTATCAGCGGCTGGCCGGGCAATACCATGTTGGCGACCGGATACTCTTCTACGGCCCGCAGCAGGAAACCGCTACCGCCATGACGGCCTGTGATGCGGCGATTCTGCCGTCCTGGTATGATCCCTGCTCGCGATTTATCCTCGAAGCCCTGGCGGCGGGCAAACCGGTTATCACAACGGCGCTTAACGGCGCCTCGGAACAATACGAAGCAGGCCGGCATGGGTTTATTGTACAATCCCCCTCTGATATTGCGGCCATGGCTAAATCTATTGCAGACCTGGCAAATCCTGATACAATACAACGACTGGCAGGCAATATTCTTGCCGACGGCCTGAAAGAGCGTGTTTCGATTACCCGCCACGTCAGGCAACTGCTGGATTTATATGGAATGATTATCGAGCGAAAGAAAGGACGACACGGTTGATGATGTTTGCGGTCTTATCCATAGCGGCGTATCTGGTCGGGGCGATCCCGTTTGGCCTGCTGATAGCCCGTACCCAGGGGGTGGACCTGCGGAAAGTCGGTTCCGGCAATATCGGTGCAACCAATGTCACCCGGACGCTAGGCAAAAAATGGGGATACCTTTGCTTCGCGATGGATGTACTCAAGGGGCTGATTCCGATGCTGCTGGTGNNCGTTCGGATTAATTGATAAGGAGCAGGCGACATTGGGGCAGCTTTCGTTGTGGCTGCTTGTGGGGTGCCTGGCGATATTGGGGCATGTGTTCCCTGTGTACCTGGGCTTCAAGGGCGGCAAAGGCGTTGCCACCAGCCTGGGCGTCGTGCTTGGCCTTTGGCCTTATTATACCTTTTGCGGACTGATTACCTTTGCCGTCTGGGGTATCGCCCTGTGGATATGGCGATATGTCTCACTGGCTTCGATTCTGGCGGCGATCATATTTCCGATATCGCTGGCTGTTTTCACATTTTTGCTGGCGGAGTGGGAATTGGGACGACTGTGGCCGTTGTTCATCGTGGCAATTCTGATGCCGCTGCTGGTGATTGCCCGCCATGCGGAGAATATTAAGCGGCTGATGGAAGGCTCGGAGCATAAGATCGGCCGGAAATCCTCCATATAAGCCATTCTATATATACTTTGTTTCATATCTTGTTTTGCTTGCTTTTTTGCCAATTTCAGGTTATTCTTGGGTCTGATATAGACCTTGATTGAGGCGAGATTATGGAATTTACCAAAATGCACGGGCTGGGCAATGACTATGTGTATGTCGATTGCTTCCGCCATAAAATTGAGAATCCCTCACAATTGGCTGTTAAAATCAGCGATCGCCATCGCGGTGTCGGCTCGGATGGCCTGATTTTGATTTGCCCTTCTTCGATAGCCGACGTTCGGATGCGGATGTTCAACGCCGACGGCTCGGAATCGCAGATGTGCGGCAATGGCATACGATGCGTTGCCAAATATGTTTACGATCACGGACTGGCCCAGGCCAATACGGAGTTCTCCGTTCCGGGCATGGCCACCATGCCGCATTCGCTTCGGATTGAGACCGGCCGGGGTATTTTGACTCTCGGGCTGGATACCAACCGGGATAATAAAGTCATTCGGGTCTGCGTGAATATGGGCCAGCCGATTCTTCAGGCCTCACAAATTCCTGTGGCCCTGGAAACCGATCAAGTCGTCGGTGTTCCACTGCAGGTGGCCGGGCAGGAACTGAGTATGACCTGTATTTCCATGGGCAATCCTCATGCGGTCTTTTTCTGTGAAGACCTCGATGCCATCGACTTGTCTGTGGTTGGGCCGCTGATTGAAAATCACCCCCTGTTCCCCCAGCGGATTAATGTGCATTTCGTCAAGGCCGACAGCCCGCAGGAATTCACCATGCGAACCTGGGAACGCGGCAGCGGGATTACGCTGGCCTGCGGTACCGGGGCCTGCGCCTGTGCGGTTGCGGGCTTTCTAACCGGACGATGTCAGCGCGTTGCCATCGCTCATTTGCCCGGAGGTGACCTGGAACTGAACTGGAGCGATACGGATAACTGTGTCTATATGACCGGCCCGGCCGTTGAGGTTTTTTCCGGCGTCTGGCCGGATTAGGCGGAGCAATCGATGGCGATTCTGGTGGGAATCGACGAGGCCGGCTATGGGCCATTACTCGGCCCTCTTGTTGTATCGGGGGTGGCCTTTTCCCTGCCGCAGTCGTTGCTCAAATCGGATTTATGGTCGGTGCTGAACAGTGCCGTCTCGAAAGATAAAAAAGGGCTTGCCGGAAGACTGCTCATTAACGACAGCAAAAAGGCATTCTCCCGCGAAAAAGGCCCTGTCCATCTATTACGCACTGTCCTGGCCTGCCTTGAAACCATCTCGCAATCACAAAATCCTCTGGCCTCGTTTGCAGCGCCGCAGACCCTTCTGGAATTACTCAAACAGATTAGCCCTTCCTCGTGGGGGGATTTGAACCGCTATCCGTGGTATAAAGAATTATCTTCAGTGGCCTTGTCCTGNNGGAACACTCGATAAGCAGCAGATGAAACTCCTCTGGATGCAAACGCGATTTCTGGAAGCGGGGCTTTATAATGAACGCATCGACAAAATCAAAAATAAATCACGGGTGTTGTTTATCGAAATCTGCTCCCTGATTCATGAGGCATTTCATCATTACGCGGACAACGACGGGCCGATGCAATTTTTAATTGACCGTCAGGGCGGGCGGATGCAGTACCATCAGGAGCTGCTGCGGATGTTTCCTGGGATGGAATTGACTATCCTGGGCGAAAGCGAAACACTGAGCAGTTATGAGATGAGCACCGGCAGCAAAAAGATGCGGCTGCATTTTTCCGTCGAGGCCGACAGCAAATTCCTGCCGGTGGCGCTGGCATCCATGACCAGCAAGCTGATCCGCGAACTGCTGGTCGAGGAACTGAATCGATATTTCGCAAAATCATGCCCATCCC
Organism: Phycisphaerales bacterium UBA7708; assembly: GCA_002482415.1. Lineage (GTDB taxonomy): Bacteria > Planctomycetota > Phycisphaerae > Sedimentisphaerales > Anaerohalosphaeraceae > Anaeroglomus. Next base: position 15,358 of record DLFY01000151.1, on the reverse strand, counting down.
TCAAGCCGACAGCGGGCTACTGNNCGGCCAGCGTTATATTGCAGACCTTATGAAAAACAATCTTTTGAGTTCACTCAACACAGACCTCTTAATCCGACATAAATAACTTAGATATATCCTTTATTCTATACCATTGCATTTAAAACAGTTACGCCATTTATTAGATTCTACGCATCCACATATCCGTATTATTACCTATTTTTTTATTAAAATATTTTTACTGATGCCTTTTTTTTCTTGCATTGTCTTGACGAATACCATACATTGAGTTTGTTGACATTGAGCGGTTATAAGAAGGTTCGATGCAACACTTAATCTGAAAGCTCCTTCTGCCGCCCGTAACTTCAGTAGCCCTGGGAAGTACACCGACTTCCTCCTCCTTCTGCGAAGTGCGGGCGGTCTTTTTTTGCGCACACGCAACTCGGAATAATGCCACAGCAAATCACGAATTTTCTTCCTTTTTTTGGGCGCATAAGCAAAACAGCAAAAACGAGTTATAAAAATAATCATATTTTTCTTTCCTTCCTGTACGGTTTTTGTTAGGATTTTTGTATGGTTTTGCCGATAGACTATTGGGTCGATGGATGGACGATGTAGAAGAAAGGTAAAACCATGGAATGGAAACGATTCAAGCAACAGCCGCCTTTGTTCAAGCTGGGACCGGGCGGAGAATTCAGTTACGAGATTATCGAGAATAAGGTAAAACCGGTGTCGGAAACCGTATCGAATCCGCTGTTAAAAGTGCTCGAAATCGTCGCCGATCTGGTTGGCGGGTCAATCCAGCCGGAACTGCTGATGGAAAATACTCTTGCACATTCGATCACTCCAGCACAACCTGTATCCGAGGTGGAGAATATCGCCCATGAAAACCAATCCCAATCCAGTCATCATCACGCCCAGACAGTTGGCAGTCCTTCAGGAAATCGAAAGCTTTCAGGTCAGGCATTGCTATTCGCCGACGATGGACGAACTGGCAGACACGCTGGACGTAAGCCGGCCAACGGTATTCGAGCATATCGTCGCACTGCGCGAAAAAAATCTGGTGGAGCAATCCAGCGGCAAGGCTCGCTCTTTAGTCCTCACGCAAAAAGCAAAAAGACTGCTTGAGCAAATTGAATCGTCGCAGACCGAGCAGCAGCAGGCCGAGGTTTTGCCGATGCTGGGATATGTCAGCGCCGGCTACGGCATCGAGGCCATTGAAAACCAGCAGGCATTCGGGATTTCGGAGGTATTCGGCAATCACGGCAGCCTGTTTGTCCTGCAGGTTCGGGGCAGCAGTATGGTCGATGCGGGCATTCTCGACGGCGACTATATCATCTGCAAACACGCCCGGACCGCCGAAAACGGGCAATTGGTCGTCGCCCTNNGTCAAGCGGTTCTTCAAAGACAAACGGAATATCCGCCTGATGCCGGAGAATGATGCTTTCACTCCGATTTTGTCGAAAGATTGTCAGGTTCAGGCCATTGTGGTGGGATTGATACGACGATTTTAAATCATTGTTATCATTGGTTAACACGTTTTTTAAACAATATAGCGGCCATGTACTACAAATTCCAGATAGACATGGGCCGCTTTTTTCATTTGCATTCTTAGGCCATATTGATTATCATTGTGGGTTTATAACGATAAGGATAAAACGAATGCGAAAACAGACACGTACAGCCACTGTCGGCTCAGTCCGTATTGGCGGGGGCAATCCGATTGTCCTTCAGTCGATGACAAAAACGGAAACGACTGATGTGGCCGGATGTTTGAAACAGATACAGAAACTCGTCAAAGCCGGTGCCGGACTGGTACGGATTGCCGTCCCTACACGGGCGGATACGGAGGCCTTCGGCAAGATTGTCCATAAATCCCCCATTCCGCTGGTGGCGGATATTCATTTTTCACCCGACCGTGCCATTGAGGCGATTGAGGCCGGGGCAGCCAAGATTCGGCTAAATCCAGGGAATGTCAAAAACAAAGACGATATCCTGCGGATTATTGATTGCGCCAAGCATCATAAAATCGCGATCCGTATTGGAGTCAACGAAGCCAGTATCCGGGATTTGAAACACGATGTCGGCCGGAACCAGCGTGTCACGCTGATGCTTGAAGAAATGACAGGCTATGTCCGTATGTTTGAGCAGAACGGATTCGAAAACCTGGTGCTCAGTGCCAAAAGCGCCGATACGGTTCGCACCATCCAAATCAACCGGGCTATCAGCGACACATTCGACTACCCTGTGCATATCGGCCTGACCCATGCCGGATTGCTGGAAGACGCCCTGGTGCCGTCGTCGGTAGCGATTGGCACTTTGCTGGCCGAAGGAATCGGCGATACGGTCCGCGTCAGTATTGCAGGCGACCCGGTTCAGGAAATTGAAGCCGGCAAAAAGATTCTCGCATCGGTCGGGCTCTACAAACAAACGCAGCCGGAGCTGATCGTCTGTCCAACGTGCGGACGGTGCCAGATTGATGTGGTTGGCCTGGCCAAAAAAGTGCGTAAACTTCTCCAGAAATCAAACAAACCGATTCGTGTTGCCGTCATGGGCTGCGTTGTGAACGGGCCTGGCGAGGCCGCCGATGCGGATTTGGCAATCTGTGCGGGAACCGGCAAAGGCTTCCTTTATAAAAACGGTCAAAAAATTGCCGCAGTCGATGAGGCCAATCTGCTCGATGCAATTTCAGAGCAACTACTGACATTTTAGTCCCCCTGATATGGCAAACACAACAGGCATCATTTTCGATATCAAGCGGTACTCCATAAACGATGGTCCGGGTATTCGCACAACCATTTTTTTCAAGGGCTGCCCGCTGCATTGCCTCTGGTGTCATAATCCGGAGGGAATTTCTTTTAAAGCCCAGCTTATGCATCGACCCAGTCGGTGCATTCAGTGCGGCCGGTGTGTTCTGGTGTGCCCGCATAAAGCCCTCGAAATTCAAGACAAAAAAGTAATTATATCATGGGAAAAGTGTACCGGCTGCGGCAGGTGCGTCACCGAATGCCCTTCGGGAGCCATGGAGCTTGTCGGTAAATCCGTAACCGCCGATGAGGTGATGAAGGAAATTATCAAGGACATCGTCTTTTTTGACCAGTCCGACGGCGGTGTTACTTTTTGCGGCGGAGAGCCGCTGGCTCAGCCGAAGTTTCTTTTTGAATTACTGTCCCGCTGCCGGGCGATGGACATCCATACGACGGTGGACACGTCCTGTTATGCCCCGCGTGCCGTTCTTGAACAGATAATGGACAAGACAAGTCTATTTTTGTGCGACATAAAACATCCGGATTCTGCCAAACATAAAGAATTTACCGGCGTAGAAAATGCGATTATTCTGGATAATATCCGGTTTCTCGCTGAGAAAAGGAAGCCGGTCATTGTCCGAATTCCTGTGATTCCCGGCTTTAACGACCATCCCGAGACGATAAATACTATCGGAAAGCTGGTCGCTGACATGAAAAATATACACCAAATCGACCTTTTGCCGTATAATACGGGTGGTCAGTCGAAATCGCAGCGAATGGGAAAACAGTATCAAATGCCAGGTATTCAGGAGCCATCAGGTCTTAATATAAAAGAGCTGGCGGACATCCTGATTACGATGGGATATAAAGTACATGCAGGCGGGTTATAGACCCGGCAAACAGGATGTGCCGTGCAGAACGGTTTTTGCGGGATTGAGACATTATGAATGAACGTGTAAAACGGCTTCGTGAGCAAAGCGTCAATACCAGACCTTATATTTCTTCCGAACGCGCGGAACTGATGACCGCGTTTTACAAAAGCGATACTCCCATGCAGGTGTCCACGCCTGTGGCGCGTGGGCTTGCCTTTAAATACCTGATGGAGCACAAGGCTGTTCCCATTCAGGACGGCGAACTGATTGTCGGGGAACGCGGCCCTGCTCCCAAAGCAACGCCCACCTATCCGGAATTATGCTGCCATACCCTGGACGACTTTGAGATTATGAGCAAGCGGGATCGGACGCGGTTTGATGTGGATGACCATGTCCGCAAGGTCTATGCCGAGACGATTATCCCGTTCTGGAAAGGCAAGACCATGCGGGACAAGGTCTTTGCCGCCATGAATGACAAATGGATGGCCGCATTTGAGGCGGGCATCTTTACGGAATTTATGGAGCAGCGGGCTCCCGGCCACGCTATCCACGACAATAAGATTTACACGAAGGGCCTGCTGGATTTTCAGGATGACATTCGCCAGGAACTTCGTAACCTTAATTTTATGACTGATCCGGAAGCCTACGACAAACAGCAGCAGCTTCTGGGTTTCAGCCATGCGATTGACGGCTTGATTGCCCTGGCCAGGCGGTATTCGGAAAAGGCCGCGGAACTGGCCTCTCATGAAAAAGACCCCGCCCGCAAACAGGAACTTTTGCAGATTTCAGCGATCTGCAAGCATGTACCCGCGTACGCGCCACGCACATTTCACGAGGCGCTGCAGATGTACTGGTTTATTCATGTCGGCGTGATTTCCGAACTGAATGTCTGGGATTCGTATAATCCGGGCCGGCTGGATCAGCATCTGTATCCGTTCTATAAAAAAGAATTAGAGGCCGGCACTTTGACCGAAGAAACGGCCAAGGAACTGCTGGAGTGCTTCTGGGTCAAATTCAACAATCAGCCCGCCCCGCCGAAAGTCGGCATCACCGAGGCCCAGAGCGGTACCTATACGGATTTTGCCCTGATTAATATCGGCGGCGTCAATCCGTCCGACGGCTCGGATGCGGTCAATGACGTATCTTTCCTGATGCTGGACGTAGTCGAAGAAATGAAGCTGGTTCAGCCCAGCGCCTGCATTCAGATCAGCGCCAAGAATCCGGATCGCTTTCTCCGCAGGGCCTGCCATGTCATTAAATGCGGCTTCGGGCAGCCGTCGGTGTTTAATACCGATGTGATTATTCGAGAGATGCTGCATGACGGCAAGACCATGTTCGATGCCCGTACCGGCGGGCCGAGCGGCTGCGTGGAAACCAGCGCCTTCGGCAAGGAAAGCTGCACACTGACCGGCTATATCAACTGGCCGAAAATTCTGGAATTGGCGCTGAATGGCGGAGTGGATCCACTAACTGGAAAACAAATCGGCGTCAAGACACCGGATGCAGCGACATTTAGTTCTATCGATGATGTCATTGATGCCTATAAAGCACAATTGAAATATTTCGTGGATTTGAAGGTGGAAGGCAATAATGTCATCGAACGGCTTTATGCCAATTATCTGCCCGCAATGATGTTGTCGATTCTGACCGATGACTGCATCAGGAAAGCCCGCAATTATCACAATGGCGGCCCGCGCTATAATACGACCTACATTCAGGGCGTTGGTATCGGCACCTTGACCGATGCCCTGGCGGCAATTCAGTATAATGTCTTTGACAAGAAGATCCTGTCGATAACGCAATTGCTGTCGAGCATGAAGACAAATTTCAAGGATAATCCCGCCCTTCAGCAGCAATTAAAACAAAGCCCGCGGTACGGCAACGATGATGATTACGCCGACCGTCTGGCGACAGAGGCTTTCAATATCTATTTTGACACCGTCAACGGCCGGTCCAACACCAAGGGCGGCAAATATCGGGTCAACCTGCTGCCGACGACGGTGCATGTCTATTTCGGCCAGATGACCGGTGCTTTGCCCAACGGCCGCAGCGCCGGGGAACCTTTGTCCGATGGGATTTCGCCCACTCACGGTGCGGATGTGCATGGGCCGACGGCAGTCATTAAATCCGCCGCTAAAATCGATCACGCCCGCACAGGCGGAACACTGCTGAATATGAAATTTACCCCCCAACTGCTCGAAGGAGAAGGGATCGAAAAGCTGCTGCACCTGATTCGCAGCTATTTCCGGCTGGACGGCCACCATATCCAGTTTAACGTCGTCACGGCCCAGACCCTGCGGGATGCCCAGAAAAACCCCGACCAATATCGCAATTTGATTGTGCGTGTGGCCGGGTATAGCGATTATTTCAACGATTTAGGCCCTGACCTGCAAAATGAGATTATCGCCCGAACCGAGCAGCAAAGCCTGTAGCCGGACCTATGGCCTATCGACCGCCTTACAAAGAGCATTGTCGATATAGAAAAATCAGAAAAAGAACCGATTTTTGCTTGCAAAAATGTCGGCTCCTGTTACACTATCGGCCATAATTTCATATGTTTCCTGTCGGCATGAACGGCACGAAGAACGCCATTTCTATATATATGAGCCTGTAGCTCAATTGGATAGAGCATTGGTCTACGGAACCAAAGGTTAGGGGTTCAAGTCCCTTCAGGCTCGTTTTTCTTATTTTCATGATAAAACAGGATAAACAGGATTTGATTTAGGGATTATTTATATGGCCAGTTTTTTGGAGCAGATTTTCAGCAGAGCAGCAAGTAATATAAAAACAATCGCCCTGCCGGAAGGCTGTGATGCACGTACCATCGAAGCCGCATCCGTCATCCTCAAAAAGAAATTCGCCAATATCATTGTCCTGGGCAGTCATGCCAAAGTGCTGCCGCTATTGGATAAATATAAAGTGGATGCCAGGGCGGTCAATCTGATCGACCCGGCCACCGACCCGAGACGCCAGGAGTTTGCCCAGTACCTGTATGAATTGCGTAAGTCCAAAGGCCTGACTATGGAACAGGCAGAGAAACTGGCTTTGGATGAAGTCTATTTCGCCACGGTCATGGTCAAAAAAGGACTGGCCGATGGATTGGTCTCCGGGGCCTGTCATTCTACCGCCGATACACTTCGTCCGGCATTGCAGATTATCAAACCCGCTGAGGGGATGAAAACCGTTTCCAGCATGTTCTTTATGTGCTGGCCGGACAAGATTCTGCTGTATGCCGACTGCGGGCTGATTGAAGACCCGACCGAAGACCAGATTGTCGATATTGCCGTATCCACCGCCAAAACCGGCCTGCAATTCGGCCTCCAGCCCCGCGTAGCCATCCTGAGTTATTCCTCCAAGGGTTCGGCTTCCGGCCCCAATGCCAAAAAAATGGCCAATGCGTCCGCCAAGGCCAAAGACGCCTTTCAAAAGGAATTTGGCGACAAAGTCATTGTCGATGGCGAATTACAGTTTGATGCGGCATACGTGCCTTCTGTAGCCGCACAAAAAGCACCCAACAGCCCGCTCAAGGGCAATGCCAATACGTTTGTCTTCCCGGATCTGGGTGCCGGCAATCTGTGCTACAAATCCACACAGCGTCTGGCCGGGGCCGAGGCTTATGGTCCCATCGTGCAGGGACTTGCCAGGCCGGTCAACGACCTGTCACGCGGCTGCAGTTCGGATGATATTGTCGCCACGGTTGCTATCACGGCCATTCAATCCATGGGGTAATCCATCCCGACGGGACATATCATGGCCGGTCCGGACAGTGAATTTGTCATCCAGCAGCATTCAACACCTGAAGGCATTCATTGGGATTTGATGCTCCAGCGGGGAGATGTGCTGTGGACGTGGCGAATGACCATTTCACCCGAACATATCAACACTGCCTGCCTGCCTATTGAACGCATTGTTGATCATCCGCTGCGATTTTTGTCTTATGAAGGGCCCGTACAGAACAAGACCGGACAGGTGAAAATCGCCGACAAAGGAAGCTACCGATTGATTTCAGAAAAGACCGACTCACTGTGCATTGATGTGCAGGGAAAAATTCTGCAGAGGATATTTACACTCACCCGCCAGACCGAAAAATTCTGGATACTCGCCCGGCAGGATTCGGTTTAACGCCGCAGTTCCGGCAAATCGGGCTCGACATGGACCATCACATTGACCGGCCGGGTAAGCTGCTCCATCAATGCCGTTTCCAATGATTCCGATATTTCATGAGCCTGGGTGATATTCAATAACGGGTCCACCAGAATATGCACATCCAGAAAGACTTCACGACCCACACTGCGCGTCCGAAGCTGATGCCACTGACGAATGCCCTGGTGGGCGTTAATCACTGTTTGAATCTGCTCCAGCGTTGTATGATCCACCGCCCCTTCGGCAAATTCACTGATGCAGTCACCGACAATTTTGATTCCCACCATCACGATCATCAATCCCACGGCAATCGCACCAAGCTGATCGCCATGGGGATAGCCGAATTTCATCGCAATCGCACCAATCACCACAGCCACCGAGCTGAATGCGTCGCTTCGGTGATGCCAGGCATTGGCATAGGTTGCTGAACTGTGCGTGCGTTTGGCCACGATTCGCGTGATTTGATAGAGGTATTCTTTCAAGGCTACAGACAGCAATGCAATCCAAATCACCATGGAACTGATTTGGACTTTCTCGTTGCCGGTATTATGCATTTCGGCTATGCCCCTGGCTCCCTCATAAATCAGCCATGCACCGACAATAATCAGAGCGGCTGCGACAAAAGCTCCTGCAAAGGTTTCCAGACGGCCATGGCCGAAAGGATGCTTGTCGTCCGGCTTCTTGGAACCGAAATATACGCCTACCAGAAGCGCAATATCGGTGGCAAAATCCGACAGTGAATGCACCCCATCGGCAATCAGAGAAAGCGAACCAACCAGAAATCCAACAATCAGCTTGAATGCCATCAACGTGATATTAATCCACATCCCCGTGATTGTAACACGTCGAATTTGGGTATTGGCGGCTTCAAGAGCCAATGTTTTTGTCATTTCAAGACATCCTTACACAAAGATTCGATTGTGTCCAGGTACCGTTTTGCGGCGGCGGGATCTTTGGTCTCCAAAATCACGCGCATAATCGGTTCGGTGTTGCTGGTGCGGATATGCAGCCAGCCGTCGGCAAAATCAAACCGGCAGCCGTCACTGGTATTGAGTTTGGCATCCGGATATAACCGTTTGGCCTGTTCAATAATACGGCCGGCCTGCTGACCATTGGCGGTATATTTCGTCTTGTACATGGTGTAGCCCCCCACCGCATCAGCCAACTGCGAAAGGCTCTGGCCGGTCTGGGCCATCAACTGCAGGATCATCGCCATCCCTACCAGGCTGTCACGAATCGGCCCGACACGCAGGTCAATCACGCCGCCGTTGCCTTCGCCGCCAATCATGCAGTTGTTTTTGACCATCGCCTCGGCGACATTGGCTTCGCCGACCGCGGTACGAATGACTCTGCCGCCGGCTTTGGCGGCAATATCATCGATCATTCGTGAGGTGGACAGATTCGCCGCCGCGGCACCGCCGGGATTCCTGTCGAACATATAGCGGGCAACCAGCGCCAGCGTGAATTCTTCACCGATATAGCGACCCTTTTCATCCACGAGGGCCAGCCGGTCGGCATCGGGGTCCTGGGCAAAGCCGACATCCGCTTTTGCCTGACGGACCTGCTCGCTGAGGCTGACCAGGTTCTGCTCAGTCGGTTCGGCACCATGGGCAAACAAGCCTGTCGGCTCGGTATTGACCGGCGTGACCACACAGCCCAGTTTATCCAGAAGCTGCAATCCAACCGGACCGCCGGCTCCGTTGACACTGTCCAGGACAACCTTGAACTTTTTTGCTGCGATCTGGGATGGATTGATAATCGACAGCACCTTTTCGATATGGACCGCGGCCGCACCCTCGTTAGCACTCACTTTACCGCAGTCCACGGAATTAACCCGGTCGAATTGTTTATCAAAATAAAGACCGCGGATGGTCTCGGCCATCGGTTTGGGCGGAGCAATGCCGTTGCCCAGCAGGAACTTGATGCCGTTGTACGGCAGCGGATTATGACTGGCGGTAATAACCACCCCGCCGCTGCAGTGCAGATGCCGAAGCATAACCCCCACTCCCGGCGTCGTGCAAATGCCCAGATCAATGACATCCACCCCCACCGAAGCCAGTCCGGACGCGACTGCACAAAAGATCATCGAGCCGGAAGGTCGTGAATCCCGGCCAATCGCCGCAACAGGCCGTTTGCCGGATTGGTTGCGTTTCAGAAAGGTTCCGAAGGCCGCACCATATTCGGCGGCGGTTTCCGGAAACAGATTCTCGCCGATAATGCCTCGCATTCCGCTGATGCTGATAATCAATTCCTGTGCCATCGTTAAACCGTCCTCGATTTCTCCAGGGTCACTTTCAATTTTTCCACCAGTTTTTCAACCTGCGGATCTTTCAGGGTTAAAATATCTTTTAACGCCTGACCAATATGCGGCAGGTATATTTCAATGTATCCGCGTTTAATCATTTCGTCCTTGATGCGGCGCTGCTTGCGGACATGCATGCCCAGCTTCCGGCCGCATTCCTGCACCGCCAGCTTGATTTCCTTGATGATTTCCGGGTAATGGGCCACAGCTTCCTTGCTTTCCGAGGTAAACGGCACCCAGACCGATGCGATATGCACCATCAGCATCACCGGCCCGGACGGCAGCGCCCCGCGGCTCTGACCCAGCCCATAACTGCGCCAGTTGACATCCAGCACAGCCTTATAGGTCGCACAGGCCGACTGCTGATACAGCAGCGGCACACGGTTGGCAAATCGAACCAGCCGCATCAACTGATCTTTTTCTTCTTTTTCGGCAGGCATTCCCGTATCTTCCTCTTCATCCGTATTGCCCGCTTCGGAGGCATCTTTGCAGCCATAGGCCAGGGCGGCTTCAACGAGGAAGGGATTGCCGCGATACACGGCGGGCTTGCGGGTGCAGCTTGTATAAAATTCCGCATCCACCACTCGCTTGAGACCGTCCACTAATTTCTCTTCGCCAATCGGGCCGATGCAATCGGTCGGCGGAGCCATCAGTTTGGTCGAATTAATCACACCATGAAGACGTTCGGCATCCTTGATGGTCAGGTCCCAGGGCTTCATATTGACCGACAGCTTGGACTTTTTCAAGAGGTCTTCAGCAATCGCCTGGCTGATGCGCGAAAAATCCGACCGCAGAAATTCCCGCATGGTTCTGGCTTCGGTCTGGCGGGCCATCTTGAACAAGACTCCCACTTCCACGCCATAGGGATGCGGCTTGATTTCCACGGGGATAAACGGCATCTCATTGCTCTGCCGCGGATAGTCATAGGTCTTGCCGTCCGGTGCAATATAAGTAAATGCCGCATGCGGATTGGCAATGGCCGTCTGGGCCAGATACTCATCAATGCTCTGCTTGCCCTTCTGATAGCGGCCCTCCATGGTAATCGTCACACTGGTGCCATGAGGCAGATCGAATTCGCACTCTTCATCCAGAATCACTTCCGGGCGATTTTTGGTCGTATCAATCTGGACATGATAATGATTAGCCGGCTTTTTGCCGCTGGTTCGGGTCATAATCTGCACGGGTTCGCCGGTCGTCAGAAGGCCGTACATGCCCGCGGCACTGATGCCGATACCCTGCTGACCACGGCTCATTTTCAGCGAATGAAACTTGCTGCCGTATAACAGCCGGGCAAAAATATTGGGAACCTGTTTGGCCACAATTCCCGGGCCGTTATCCTTGACGGTCATTCGGAATTTATTTTCACTGCCGTCAACCGGTGCAATCGTCACGGTGATATGCGGCAGAATATGGGCTTCTTCGCAGGCGTCCAGCGAATTATCGACGGCCTCTTTGACAGCCGTCAGAAGGGCTTTCCGGGGATTGTCAAATCCCAGCAGATGCCGGTTTTTGGCAAAAAATTCACTGACGCTGATATCACGCTGTTTGGCCGCCATCGACTCGGCGGTTGCGGCCTCACTTTTTCGTCGGCGCGACGGTTTTGATGTGGCTTCGGATTCCGCCGCCAGTTCCGGTTCTTCCATCTCCATCACAGCCGTCGAATCTGCCGTATCCGCAGCGCTCGACTGCACTCCCCCATCCGCTGCTCCGTCAAAATCAAATCCCAACTGGCTTTCCTGTTTGCCTTTTTTCGTTCGTTTCGTTCCANNATAATGCTATCAAGTCCAATCTTATAATCGACTCGCGATAAGCTGCATCCTGCCGAATCTCTGCTTATGCGAAATCGCGCAAATACTGTACGCCATTAAGTATATTCAGGCCGGACCCATGGGTTAAAACATGTCAACCCACCGGCCCGGCCTGTTTAAAGAATCTGAATTAACGCTTAAAACCGCTCATCCGCCTTAATACAATTTACACACATATACTTCGTTGACAAAATCCATCGCCTTCAATTCCGCAACAGCCTTTTCATCGAGTTGTTTGTTGAGGCTGACGGCAAGAATCGCCTTGCCTTCTTCGGCTTTATGGCCTACACCCATCGTGTTGATGTTGATGCCATACTTGCCCAGCAGCGTACCAACGGCGCCGATAACACCCGGCTTGTCGGCATTGAAGATGGTCATCATCGTGCCTTCGGGCGTCACTTCCACGGCAAAGCCGTCGATTTCGATGATACGCAGCAGCTTGCCGCTGTACACCGTGCCGCGAATGGTGCGTTTGACTTTGTCGGTTTCCACCGTTGCCGCAAAGCTGGATTCGAGGTCTTTGATATCGGCGTTTTTGGTGATATCGACACTGATGCCGCGATCCTTGGCCAGCATGCCGACATTGACAATATTAACCACCGTATCAAAGTGCGGCTGGAGCAATCCAATCGTAAACGACGTCGCAATCGGCTCAACCTGCTTTTCAGCAATGGCGCCGCGGAACTCCACCTTGGCACTCTTGATATGGCCCGGCGCCAGTGCGCTCATCAGGGTACCGACGCGCTGAGCCAGATCGGCATAGTAACAGACAATCGGTGCCGCCGATCCCAGCGACGGGGCATTGACCGCANNGGGCCGCCCCGCAGGGCATCCACCAGAATCTGGGCCGCTTCGACGGCAACCTCAATCTGGGCTTCTTCGGTGCTGGCTCCCAGGTGCGGGGTCACCAGGCAGGTCGGCACTTCCTTGAACCGCATGTTTTCCGGCGGCTCCTTGGAGAACACATCCAGTGCCGCCCCGGCAATCGTCTTGGACAGCAGCGCATTATACAGGTCGTCTTCGTTGATAATCCCGCCGCGGGCACAATTGACCAGCCGGCAGGTCGGTTTCATCATCTTCAATTCTTTGGCCGAAATCATATTCAGCGTGTTTTCGTTTTTGGGGACATGCACCGTGATAAAATCGGCTTCGCGATAAATCTTTTCCAGATTATCGACGATTTCCACACCCAGCAATTCGGCTTCTTTGGGCGCTGCAAACGGATCAAATCCCAGAATCCGCATATTAAACCCCTTGGCCATCTCCACGACCGCCATGCCGATGCGTCCCAGGCCAATCACGCCCAGGGTCTTGTTGTTCAACTGATTTCCCTCAAAACTCTTGCGATCCCACTGGCCGCCCTTGAGACTGACACAGGCCGGTACCACGTGACGGCTCATCGCCAGCATCAGGGCCATGGTATGTTCGGCAGCACTGATGGTATTGCCGCCGGGGGTATTCATTACAATTATGCCTTTCTTGGTGGCTGCCGGGATATCGACATTATCCACGCCGACACCGGCTCGGGCAATCCCTTTGAGCTTGCCGGGATTGGACAGCACCTTGGCCGTCACTTTGGTTCCGCTTCGGATGATCAAACCGTCGTATTCACCGATGGTCTGCACCAGCTCATCTTCGCTGAGCCCCAGGCGAACAACCGGTTCCACATCGTCCATTGCCTTCAGAAGGTCGATACCCTCCTGTGCCAGTTTGTCGCTGATCAGGATTCTTAACATGTTCGGCATCTCCTAATAAACATCTTGCTGGATCATTTCATTCAGACGTGAACGCTCTTCGTCCACCCTGTATTCCGTCTTACGACACGCATAAAAATTACGGGCAATACAATGCGAAGCCGCCGCACACAAGCGGGACACCATCGCATCCTTGCCCTGAGCCATCATTTCAATGGCAACATCCGTTTCCNNCCAGACCGTCGGTGCTGGCCGGCCACAGAAGCTGCCCGGTGTTGACATCCAGCAGCACAGACCGACTTGCCAGCCTGCCGCTGTATATTTTATTGGAATGATGATTGATTGCTTCGAAAGATTCCGCCCGTATGTATAAAACCAGTCCGGCTCCGGCTTTTTCGGCAAGCGTTTCTGGCCGGACAAACAGGTCCCTCTGTCCCTCCAGAGACGACCCTATCATAATATTGCTTTTTTTGATGCCGGCCTTTTTATTCAGCCGAGCACCCACAGACTGGGCAAACAAATCGGCGGTTGTGATATCAATCCCACTGGACGGCGTTGGCTCCACCCAGACGAAAATTTTTTGCGACTGCTGGCTCTTAAGTTCGAATTCGGGCTTGACCGTTTCTTCAAATGCGCTGGGGCTGCTCAAAAATCCAAATAGAGTGCACCCGCCCCCGGTAAACAAAATAACCAGAGATACAACCATGAGGCTGATCCCGGATTGACGCATTCGATCTAAATTAGCTTTTCCCATGCAGTATAAGAATATCCATCACGATTGTCTGATAATCAACCTGGTCTGTTTTCCAAAGGCAGGATTCGTCCCGTTTCATCAGCGTTCAGAACTGGCCGACAAACGTCCGGACCAGTGTGGCCATCCAGCCCAGCAGAATGACAGCTCCTGAACAGATCAGCACATACTTCCAGAAACGAGGATTCAATAATACCTGCCGTAGCCGGAAGTGTATCCCAAAAACAGCCGTATGTAAAGCCAAAATCCATACGATCACGCTGACTGCGCAAAAAACCATCGCCGCCGGCTGCTGCACAAACGACCGCCCGATATCCCCTGTGACAAACGCCTGGGCCGAGTGCGTCCACCCGCACCCCGGACAGGGCAGACCATATCGCTGCTTAAACCCGCAGACCCCCAGCACATACTGGGGCTGAATCATTCCTTTTTCTGCCAGCCAGAGAAATACCCAGGCCCCCGAAATTCCGGCAAAAATCGCCAATCCAATCAGTCTTTGTGCAAAAATCGGTTTTTTTGAGCTATTTGTTTGTTGGAAATCAGTCATACTGCGGCTAAAATAGACCCGCAACATAGATTTGTCAAGGCGAAAGGAGTCTGATGGAACTAACTCCCCTGTTACTGAAAAAAATCGTGGAAACTGCCTCTCAAGCCGCCCGTCTGGCCGGCAAAAAGGCTATTGAGGAACTGTCGCATGTCACCAGTTCCCTCAAAAACCAGACCGAGGTGGTCACTCAGGCAGACCCGCTATGCCAGGAAATCATAATCCAGTGTATCCGCAATGTGTTCCCGAATCATGGGATTCTTGCTGAAGAAGGCCCAAATGCCTCCATGCTTGTTGAAGCCCCCCGGGATAACTCGGATATCTGGTGGGTCATCGATCCTATTGATGGTACCAATAACTACGCCCACGGCCTGTTATGTTTTTGTGTGAGCATCGGCATCATTCACAACGGAAGTCCTGTTGCAGGAGTAATTTATGATCCATGCACAGACTCGCTCTATACAGCGGCCTCTGGCCTTCAAACGACCTGTAATGGCCAGCCGGCATCCGTAAGCCAT
>DLFY01000315.1 GCA_002482415.1 Phycisphaerales bacterium UBA7708 | reverse complement strand
GGTTCCCGACTCCGGTTCATGTTATACCCAACGGGTATTATTATTCCGCGAGCAAAAGCAGCAAGTGGTTAATGCCAGAGTACTTAGCCGCGACGAGCCGGAAAATTTCAAGTCAGATCAGTATGCACTGAAATTATCCCGCTTTGTTCAGAATCCCCTTGAGATCCTGTTCGGCTGTGGTCGTCGGGGCAATGTTGAATTTCTCGACCAGCACATTGAGCACATTAGGCCCGATGAATGCCGGTAGCGACGGCCCGACCTTGATATTCTGGATGCCCAGGTACAGCAGCGTCAGCAGAATACACACAGCCTTCTGTTCGTACCAGCTCAGCACCAGCGATAACGGCAGGTCATTGACGCCGCAGTTGAACGCCTTGGCCAGGGCCACGGCAATCTGAATCGCCGAGTACGCATCATTGCACTGGCCAATATCCAGCAGCCGCGGAATCCCGCCGATATCGCCGAACGGCAGCTTGTTAAACCGGTATTTGCCGCAGGCCAGCGTCAGAATCACACAGTCATTCGGTACCGCCTGTGCAAAGTCGGTATAGTAATTCCGTCCCGGCTTGGCCCCGTCGCAGCCGCCAATCAGGAAGAAATGCCTGATCTTGCCGGCTTTGACCGCATCAATCACCGCCCCGGCCACACTCATCACCGTGTTATGACCGAAGCCGATGGTGATGGTCTTTTCCGGCTCATCGGCGGCAAAGCCTTTTTCCGCCAGAGCTGCCTGGATGACCGGCTCGAAATTCTTGTCGCCGACATGCGTCACGCCCGGCCATGCCACCAGCCCGGTCGTGAAAATACGCGCCTTGTAGCTGTCTTTGGGCCGCTGGATGCAGTTGGTCGTCATCAGAATCGCACCGGGGAACGCATCAAATTCCTTGTGCTGGTCCTGCCAGGCACCGCCATAGTTGCCGACCAGATGCTTGTACTTTTTCAATCCCGGATAAGCACAGCACGGCAGCATCTCGCCATGGGTATAGACATTGATACCGCGGCCTTCGGTCTGCTTGAGCAGCAGTTCCAGGTCCTTCAGGTCGTGCCCGGATACCAGAATCGCCTTGCCTTTGACCGGAGTCACCCGTACCGTCGTCGGCTCGGGGTGTCCGTAGGTCCCGGTATTGGCGGCATCCAGCAATCCCATCACCTGAAGATTGACTTCGCCAACCTTCATCGCCATCCCGACCAGTTCATTGACGTCGGTCGCCCTGGGACCGGTCAGGAAATCCAGCGACTGATGAAAGAACGCATACACACCGTCATCTTCTTTACCCAGAACCTTTGCATGGTCGGCATATGCCGCGGTGCCCTTGAGTCCATAGGTAATCAATTCCTGCAGCCCTGCCACATCCGCGCCCAGTGTATCGAGTTTTTTGGCGATACTGAGTGCCTGGGCCTGAGCCTGCATCTCCGCCCGTGTTTTGGGCGCCTTCCACTGGGCCGCATCGGTCGGCTTATCTGAGCCGCCCTTTTTGGCATATTCGGCCTGCAGGCGATCCTTAACCTGTCCGGCCTTGCCGATCAATGCCTCCAGACGAACGGGGTCGAAGTTTACATTCGTCACCGTGCTGAACAGCGCCTCGACCACAAACAGGTCCGCCTGTTTATCCGCAACCCCCATCGCCCGCAGCCGATGAGCATAAAATGCAATCCCTTTGGATGCATAAACCAGCAAGTCCTGCAGATCCGCCGTTTCCGGGTCTTTGCCGCAAACACCCATTTTCGTGCATCCCTTGCCCATGGCCGTCTGTTCACATTGATAACAAAACATTTGTGTTCTCCTTTCGATAAAGGTCTTTTATGTTTTTCAAATTGGTTAGCGCATATTAAGCCCGAATCATAATCAGCAGCATCTTGAAACGTTCCGATGCATACACCGCATGAGGTACATTGGCCGGCATAATCAGAACTTCACCGGCCTTGACTTCATTGTCCCTGCCGCCGATGGTAAACATACCCTTGCCGTCAACAACCTGTACCGTCGCATGATACGGCGCTGTATGCTCGCTGAGCGATTGCCCCTGATCAAAGGCAAACAGCGTAATCGTCCCGACGGGTTTATCCAGCAGGGTCTTGCTGACCACCGAATCCGCGGCATACTCAATCAGTCCGGCAAGCGGCTTTGCCTGTCCCAGCACACTGTCCAGTACGGAATTGCGTTCTTTAGTCATGGTTCTGCTCTCCTGAAGTCCGCATTTGGGCGGGTTTCGCCCCGGCCACATCCGCCAGGGTCGTTTCCGCCAGATGATGTTCAATTTCTTTTTGCAGGCCAACCAGTTTCGGATGCAGCGGGCAGTGTCCCTTCATCGGGCACGAATACGGCCCCAGCAGACATCGATTGACACTGATTGGCCCCTGAATCGTTTCAATCAAGGCCTGAAAGCTGATTTCTTTCGGGTCACGGGCCAGTTGAAAACCGCCCTTGGAACCCATGGTGCTTTTGACAATCCCGGCCTGTTGAAACTTTTGGAGCAATTTACACGTAAGTGGATAGGGTACATTATTCTTCTTTGAAAGAACCGTGGCCGATAATGCTGACTGGCTATTATACTCCATAGCCAGGTTCGCCGCCAGCCTCAATGCATAATCTGTATTTCGCCGTATCAAATCCACTGTTATTCTCCACGTATTATTAATAAATGACTAATTTAGTCCTACTTGTTCGCAAAGTCAATCAATATTTTAAAATTTTTATAAAAGATGTTTTTCGCTTGACAGTATCTGGATATACGCTATTTATTATAGAATATTTAATTAAGGAGCAAACTTCCATGCATAAAATAAGGTGGTTTACGCAGACCGTCCTTTTGGTTCTGACCTTAACTTTCCCTTTCCTGGGCGGATGCAGCCCGGTAAAGCTTTCACGTACTCCGCACAAAAACGCTGAACACTGGACAACCTTTGATCCCAATGACTATGACATTCACGTAGAAACAGACAACAAGGGTGTTACGTCTTATCACTGGAATCGTGACTATCGCTGCAATGACACGGTTGTTCTGCCCTACTGGGAATGGAAACAAATATTCCTTGGTGTGCCCATTGTCAAAGGCCAACTGAATGGAACCGATTATCCGGTGATTTTTGATACCGGATGTTCTCCGATTATCCTGATTTCTGATGTCCACATCAACAAACATCAATTGCCGGTGCTCTTTTTTAGTCCCAATGACAAGCCAAACAGCCCAGGTCTGGCCATCGTGGAAAACCTGACCATCGGAAGCCTGCGGCTTGAGAATTACCCCTGCTGTTTCTCAAACTACAGTGCCGACATCCGCTTCTTAGGATTACCCGCCGGATTAACAGAAGCGATTATCATGCCCCTGGAAATCATGTCCGCCTTTCGGTATGTCCAGTATGACCAGATCAATCAAGAACTTTCTTTTTCCAATACGCAGTCATTTATGATGAAGGATTCATCCGAGTGGATGACCTTCCCATTTGAAATCACCGGCGAGGATATCCAGAGAATCATCCTGACCATTCCCATCGAAGGCATCAGCACCCGGTTGTTCCTCGACACCGGCGGGGCAAGTCAACTGGAACTGGACAATGATATTATCGAACAGCTTTTTGAAAAGCGGCCTGAACTGTGCCAGACCCGCAAAGGAAAAACCAAA
Source organism: Phycisphaerales bacterium UBA7708 (assembly GCA_002482415.1). Classification (GTDB taxonomy): domain Bacteria; phylum Planctomycetota; class Phycisphaerae; order Sedimentisphaerales; family Anaerohalosphaeraceae; genus Anaeroglomus. The sequence continues at coordinate 273 of DLFY01000315.1, read as the reverse complement.
ACCATTACTCCCTACGGCTCCGGCGAAAAGGCGTCGCTGAAAATGGCGGTAAAAAACCTTCAATTCGGCGACACTGTCGTCAAGAAGCTGACGATTCTTTATGACAAAATCCCCAGCGACAAACAAAATCCCATATTTCAGGGTACTATCGGCATTGATTTATTCAGAAACACCATCATGGTTCTGGACTTTGAGAACAAGGTCATGCGAGTTAAGAAAACAAAGAAATGCCTGTTTGAATCCTGAGTTTAGATATACCCAACGGGTATGATT
>DLFY01000035.1 GCA_002482415.1 Phycisphaerales bacterium UBA7708 | reverse complement strand
TGTTGCCGCCTTTATACTCCCCATCCCTGTGATCGCCCTGAGCGGAATGGACTGGAGCACCTATTTACCTCGCGTCCTGAATATCCTGTCATTCTTCTATGTGCCGATCATTTTTTTCTATCTGATATGCCGATTGTTTCCGCGACAAGGCTCAGTTCGCCGCATCTTCGATGAACTGTTTTTGAGGATTCCGCTGCTTGGCTCGGCACTGCGATGCCTGGCCATGGGGCGTTTCTGCTACACCTTTTCCATTATGTATAAAGCCGGCGTTCCAATCATCGAATGCGCACTCCTGTCGCATGAATCCTGCGGCAATGAAGCCATCAAACATCGACTCAAAGGCGGATACGATGCCGCTCGAAATGGAACACCGATGTCACAGGGCTTTGGCCGAAATCTCGATGCGGAATTCCTGGAACTGTGGAACATCGGTGAAGAATCCGGCAATCTGGATAAGGCGTCCGAGAAATTAGGGCAGATTTATCTGGACAAGGCCCGGTTTCGATTTGAACTCATCGCCAGTTGGGCCCCAAAACTCGTCTATTTCAGCATCATGGGCATCATGGCCTACATGATTATCAAGCTGTTTTCCCAGATTTACGGCAGCCTCCCCACTGGATTTTAATCGCACATTTGCTGGTTTTGTTCTTCCGGTTTGCCGATATATACCCAACGGGTATATGATTATTCAGCGAGCAAAAGAAGCACGTGGTTNNGCTGCTGTACTTAGCCGCGACAAAACGGGAATTTTTAAGCAGGATCAATATAGTTAAGAATGATTCCCTGATTTTAGAGGTTATTTTTGAAACGATTGTTTTACAAAAAATCCCAGCGTATTTGCTCGAACGAAGACTTTAAGCAGGTTCTGTCGGCCAGAATCTCGGCCGGTCGGGGGCCATTTCGTCTTTTCGCCGGCATAAATACGTCTGGAATGCCTCGTTTCGGTGTTTCCATCAGCAAGACAACAGGCAAGCCTGTCCTGCGAAATCGGCTTAAACGCCTTGCCCGGGAAGCATTCAGGCTCAACCAGCACAATCTCTACCCGTCCGCGGATTATGTCTTAATTATTTCGTCTAAAATGTCGAAAAAAACGGAATCGGATGGGATGGATAACATCCAGACAATGTCCTATAACCAATATGAAACCCTGTTTATGGATTTGGCCGACAAGGTAACACGACGGCTTAAATCCATGAAAACCAGACAGAGTAATGACAAGGAATTCGCTTCGGATGCCTGATGCCAACGATAAAAAATTGTTCGCTATCGGACCCGCCGCCCGTCAGGCCGGGGTGTCCAGGCAGACGGTGCAGTATTATCTGATGATCGGCCTGATGGACCCGACACAGACCACGCCCACCGGCAGACGGCTGTTTGACGATGAGGCGGTAAAAAAAATCCGGATGATCAAAAAGCTCAATCAAAGCGGCTACCCGCTTCGAGCCATACGCGACTTGTTTTTTCAACCGTCAAAACCAGAAAAGACCCAAAACCATGACTGATTATAATACCATTCAAAAGAGACGCAATTTTATCGTCGGCCTGTTTGTGCTGGTGGCGTTTATTCTTTTTATCTTTCTGTTGAACCTGTTCCGCGACCTGCCGTTATTCGTCAGCCAGGCCAAATCGTTCAATGTCCTTGTCAAGTTCCGCGAAGCCCCCGGCGTCCAGAAAGAAACGCCCGTGCAGTTTTGCGGCTATCAGATTGGCCGCGTCGTTGTCGTCAGCCCCCCCAAATATGTTGAAGACCAGAATACCGGCAGGGCCTGGCATGAAGTCCATGTCACGATGGCCATCGATAAAAAGTATCGGAATATCCCCTCCAGCGTGGAAGTCAAACTGATGAAGCGGGGCCTGGGCAGCAGTTATATCGAATTGCAGGCAAATTCCGATGTGCCGCCGGAGCCTTTGATTGCCGGTCAGCCGCGGACGAAATTTCTGTGTGATGAACTGATCCTGCATGGATCGATAGGTCTTGGCAGCGACTTCTTCCCGCCGGAAATCCAGAAAAAGCTGGAACATCTGCTGGCTTCCATAACGACGCTGTCTGATAATACCAATCTGATTATCGGAGACTCGGAGAATATAACCAACGTCAAAAAGACATTGGCCCATGTCAGTGTTGTATCAGAGCAGGCCGGCGAAACACTCAAATCCATCCAGGAGTTTTCCAACACCAGCAATCAGCAGATTGTTCGCCTTGCCGACAATCTGAATACCGCAATCATCAATTTTCAGCAGGCCCTGACAAAAATCAACGACGGCAAAGGCTCCGTGGGCAAGCTGCTCAACGACGACAGGCTGTATGAAAACCTGATTAACACCACCCAGGAACTGGAAACAGGCATCCGGGATTTCCGGCAAATTCTGGCCAAGGTCAATGAGGGCCAAGGCTCCATGGGCAAGATGCTCAATGATGGCCGGCTGTATGAAAATCTGCTCGACAGCTCGCAGGAACTGGAAATGGCGCTGGAGCAAATCAAGAAATGGGCGGCTGACGCACGCGAAAAAGGCATTCGCATCAAATGGTAGCCTGCCGAAAAATCAATTGGATATAATCCATGGCGTTGGAAATCGAAGCCAAAATTCGAGTTGCTGACCTGAAACCCATCGCCGACAGGCTGATAAGTCTGAAGGCGGTGCTGAAAGGCACCGTGCGGGAAGAAGACATCTATTTTGATAATGGTGCTGTGGAATTGATAAAAAAAGACTGCGGCCTTCGGCTTCGCAAACGCCTCTCGGATACACAGCCTCCGCAGATTATTCTGACCTACAAAGGCCCACGCCAGGAATCCGCATTCAAATCCCGCCCGGAATATCAGGTCCGACTTGACGATGCAGAGACGATGGTGACGATTTTTCAAAGCCTTGATTTTCGGGAAAGCCTGAAAATTCAAAAGACCCGCCAAATCTGGCGACTGGATGACTGCGAAATCTGCCTGGATGAGGTGACTCTTTTGGGATTATTTGTTGAAGTCGAGGGGGCTTCCGACATCGCCGTTCACACTGTGCTGGCAAAACTGGGGCTTAATCCCGCCGACCATGTCTCCGAAGGCTATGCCCGGATGATGGCTGCCCGGCTTAATCTTGGGAAATGAAGTTGATTATTTTCCAATTCCGGGGTATTGTTCTCTTTAATCAACTGAAATAACAGTGCGGATTATAGTGCAGAAATGATACCGAAAAACGGCATAATTACCCTGATTGTCAATCCGAAATCCGGAGCCAGCAGCAACAAGCGGCTGGTCAGCGGATTCCATGCCTATCTGGACCAGAAGGGCTATTCGCTTAAAGTGGAGTTTACACAATCCCTCGAACATGGCCGTCAACTGGCCCAGCAGGCTTCGGCCAATCCGGATTGCTCACTGGTCATTGGTGCCGGCGGAGATGGCACCATCCGGGAGGTGGTCTGCGGCCTGAGCGGCTCAGCGAAACCACTGCTGGTTCTGCCCTGCGGGACGGAAAATCTGCTGGCCAATGAACTGGGGTATGATGTTCGTCTGGAAACGGTCATCAACGCCTTTGAAAACGGCCAGTTGCGGTCACTGGATCTGGGCAAGGCTAATGATATCCATTTCACGTCAATCGCCGGATTTGGCTTTGACGGGAAAGTCGTAGAGCGTGTCCAGGCTGTCCGCAAAGGCCATATCAGCCATCTGACCTATTTCTGGCCGATATGGAGAACGTTCTGGGATTACACGTTCCCGCCCATGAAAGTGTTTATTGAGGGCAAAGAATTTTTCGAAGGCCCGGGATTGGTTTTTGTCGGCAATATTTCCCGATATGCAATCGGCCTGGAGATTCTCAAAAAAGCCAACTACAGCGACGGCCTTCTGGATGTATGCATTTTTCGGTGCGGAAGCTGCTGGAAATTACTCAAACATGCGGCCTGTACGGTGCTGAAAACCCATCTGAAATCCAGGAACGCCCTCTATACACAGGCTAAATCGATTCGTATCGAATCGTCTGTCAATCATATCCCAACCGAATTGGATGGCGATCCCGGCCCGGCGCTGCCTTTAGACATCAGTATCATCCCCGCCGCAATTCAGGTCGTTGTTCCGCCCGGCGCAAGACCGGCGGGAATTCGCACACGCATACGAAGAATGATTGGGTGATGCGGGCATCCCATAGAAATAAAGCAGGAAATCAATTATGGCAAATCAGTTTCAAATCGGAAATATCCAGGCTGGATTGGATGGCGAATTTTTCGTATTGGCAGGCCCCTGCGTCATCGAAGATGAAGGCCTCTGCCTTGAAATTGCAGAAGAATTAGTCCGTATCAGCCGCAATACCGGCGTAAAGATAGTCTTTAAAGCCAGTTTCGATAAAGCCAATCGTACCAGCATCAACAGCTTTCGAGGCCCGGGCCTGGAACAAGGCTTAAAAACGCTGGCTCATATTAAAACCAAAACCGGCCTGCCGCTGGTTACTGATATTCATGAACAGAATCAGGCACAACCCGCCTCCAAAGTTGTGGACATTCTCCAAATTCCCGCATTTTTGTGTCGGCAGACCGACTTACTCGCAGCTTGCGCTAAAACCGGCAAGGTCCTCAATGTTAAAAAGGGACAGTTTGTATCTCCTTCTGAAATGAAAAATGCCGTCAACAAAGTCCGAGAGTGTGGAAATACGCAGATTTTGTTGACCGAACGCGGGACTTTCTTCGGATACAATCGACTGGTCAACGATATGACCGCCATCACGGAGATGCAATCTCTGGATTGTCCGGTTGTCTTTGACTGCACCCACAGTACACAGCGTCCGGGCGGTCTCGGTCAGGCCAGCGGAGGCAGTCGGGAGCTGGCCCCGGTCCTTGCACGAGCCGCGGTTGCCGCCGGCGCCAATGCACTGTTTATGGAAGTTCACCCCCAACCGGAAAAGGCCCTGTGTGATGCTGCCTGTATGCTGGAACTGCACAAGGTCGAATCCCTGATTAAGACCTGTAAAACCATTTTTGACCTGGTTCGCAAATGAGTCACAAAGAAAAATACCTCTTTGGCCCTGTCCCCTCCCGCCGACTGGGGCTGAGTCTGGGTGTAGATATTGTACCGCTTAAAACCTGCACACAAAATTGCCTGTACTGTCAGCTTGGGATGGATGCACCGCAATCCCTCGAACGCAGAGAATATGTACCCCTGCAGGATGTTCTGACCGAGATTCAGCGTCGCCTCCAGGCTGGCCTCAAAGCAGACTACATCACAATCAGCGGCTCAGGGGAACCGACCCTGAATTCCGGCCTGGGCTGGCTGATTGACCGCATCCACGAAAATACGACAATCCCGGTTGCCGTGATTACCAACGGCAGTCTGCTTTGGCGTACGGACGTACAAAATGATTGCATCAAAGCCGATGTCGTATTGCCTTCTCTGGATGCAGGCGACAACGAGACTTTCCAGAAATTAAACCATCCCCATCCGGAAATAGACTTTTCTCGTTTTGCAGAAGGCTTAATCGCCTTCCGAAACATCTATAAAGGGCAAATCTGGCTGGAAGTGTTCATTTGTGAAGACATCAATACATCAGATGCAGCTCTGCGTAATATCGGGCACATCATTGACCAAATCAAACCCAATAAGGTGCAGCTCAATACGGCGGTTCGTCCCACCGCTCATCCCGAAATTCGAGCTGTCTCACCACAAAGAATGGCCGAGATTGCTCAACTAATTGGTCGAAATGCAGAAGTTATTGCCGATTTTCCAAAAGACAAGACAGGTTCAGCGGAATGCACGCCAGAATCCGTCATGGAAACCCTCGTTCGGCGTCCCTGCACGGTCGAAGGCCTGGCCTCCAGCCTGGGAGCAGACAAAAAGGCTGTCCTCTATGCTATAAAACGACTTCTTGATGCTGGATGTATCACGTCCGATGAAAGAGATGGACTTGTTTATTATAAACCCTCTCCACAATAAACCTTTCCAAGCCCTGCTTTTGCTGCTTCTGTCATAAAATCCTTCCCACAAATCAGCATTTTTGCTTTAAGACCCGCAAGTTATCGGTCGATAAATCCAGTATGGAGTCATGGAGCTGAATAAGTGCCATAATTCTTCATTATTTTCAAAATAAGACTTAAGAGATTGTCATTCAGCCCGATAAAAAAGGAATAGGAGAGTTGTTTTGATAATCTGGAGAAGCCGTTATGGAAGCAACAAAAAAGCAGCTGGTTTTGAATAAAGGCGGTCAGCAATACATCTACCGGTATGAAAGTGGATGTGAGGGTCAGCTTCTGGACGCGCTGGTTGCCGCTGCTTCGGATGAAAAATCCGGGTTCGACTGGTTTGACGCCGCAGTTCTGAGCTTCAAACTCAGCCAGTCCCTGATGGGGCAGGCTGACGAGCTTTTGTATCGTGACTTGCCGGATCCCATGCAGTCTCTCCAATAATACCAAACGGATTTGGTCTGGGGACTCCCCCGTAAACGGATAAAACTAAGGAAAAGACTATGAAAGACGCCGCCACCATTCAGGAATTTATCAGTTACCTAAAGTTTGAGAAGCATTTTTCTGACNNCTCGCTGTTACGGTACCGATTTGGAGCAATACGTTGCTCATTTGCAGAACCATGCTCAATCGGCCGATAACGCTTCTCAGACCGAATCCGGAGACCACGGCGGCACAGCCACAGCCGTTCAGACCGAACAGAAAGTGGACCAGATGCTGCTGGCGGCGGATGTCAACTCCATCCGGAGCTATATGGTATCCCTGAATGAACATCAGTATTCCAAATCGACTCTGGCACGCAAGCTGGCGACGCTTCGAAGTTTCTACAAATTCCTGGTGAAACGGCATTATCTGGCGAATAACCCTGTCAGCACCATCAAGACCCCCAAGCAGGAAAAGAAACTGCCCAAGTTCCTTGAATACGAACAGATTCAGAAACTGCTGGACACCCCCCCCGCCGACTGCTGGCTGGGTGCCCGCGACCGCGCCATGCTGGAAACCATGTACAGCACCGGCATGCGTGTCAGCGAACTGGTGGCACTGAATCTGGACGATGTGGACTTTCTCAGTGAAGTCCTTCACATCCGCGGCAAAGGCAAAAAAGAACGCATTTGCCCCATCGGCTCCCGCGCCCTGCAGGCCATCCAGCACTATCTGGAATATCGCAATCGCCGGATGGAATGCGACCCGGCTTTCGACAGCAAAGTCCTGTTTGCCAACAAGCATGGCAAACGACTCAGCACCCGCAGCGTCCGTCGCAAAATGGATAAGTATCTGATTGAAGCAGGCCTGGATCCGGCAATCAGCCCGCATACCCTGCGGCACAGCTTTGCGACCCACATGCTCAACAACGGCGCCGACCTGCGGAGCGTTCAGGAACTGCTGGGCCATCAATCCCTGTCAACAACCCAGATTTACACCCATGTGACAACCAGCCGCATGAAAGAGCAGTATCATAATGCTCATCCAAGAGAAACGATAACGGGGTAAGAAGTCTCATACTGGTAAGAAGTCACTACCCCTACCTCGAAAGCCCGTCCGACAGGATGGGCTTTTTTATTTGCCATTGAAGGTGGACAACCGCCTGTTATTTTGTATAATCGATATATGTTGATTAGTCCTGATACGCAGAAGACAGAATTCACAACTTGATTTTACGGAACAGAAAAATATGCTCAAAGAAAGCCAGAATCCTCCGATTGTTTACCCGGAGGATAAATCCATTGCTGATTTTCAAGGCACCTGGTGGGTCGCTCATACCCGCAGCCGGAACGAAAAAGCTGTGGCATGGGCCATGGCCGGCAAGTCCATCCAGTATTTCCTGCCGATGTCATGGAAAGTCAGCCGTAAAACCAGCCGGACTGTCCGTTCGCTGTTGCCTGTTTTTACCAGTTATGTCTTTTTCTGCGGCAATGAAAACGATCGCCTGGAAGTACTGAAAACCAACCGTATCGCAACGGTCATCCCTGTGTTTGACCAGACTCATCTGGTTGCGGAACTGCTGCCCATTGAAAAGGCCCTGCTGGCAGGCAAGACCCTCCAGCCTCACGAATACATCAAGGTCGGTCAAAAATGCAAGGTTGTTGCAGGCCCGCTGATGGGCACCGAAGGTTTTGTCGTCCGACAAGGTGATAAAAATCTCAGGCTGGTACTGGCCGTCGAAATGCTCGGACAAGCTACCAGCGTGGAAATCAGTGCGGATATGATTGAACCCGTTGAATAGTATCCCAATGGAGGTTTCCGTTTACAGCGGAAAATAAACCATGGCATATCTGATTTGTTTTATCGGGCTGTTTACCGCGGTGATGGGCTGCAGCGTCATAATGCAGCCGACGGTACTCAGCAAAATCCTGCAATTCTGTAAAAAACCACCGTTTTTGTATCTTTCCAGCGGAATCAAGGCGGCAATCGGCATCCTGTTTCTGATATGGGCCACCTCCTGCAATCGCCCGTGGATTATTATCCTGGTCGGGATACTGACCACCATTGGCAGTCTTTCGATGTTCTTTATGCCCAAAACGCGGAGTCAAAAACTCTTTGATTATATCTTGCGGCAGCCGCAATGGATTTTTCGCGTTTGGGGGCTTACCGCCCTGGCTTTTGGTGTGCTGATTATCTGGGCCGGCTGGCCTAAATAAAAGAGGACTCGCACTGTCCAGCTATTCTAATTCGGATTTGGCTTTGTTTTCAGGATTCGAGCAGTCTGAATGATCTTTGGTATGACACATACAGCCCGGCCCGCAACCCCCGTCGGGATGCTTTTTCTTTCTGGGCCAGACCAGCAGTGCCGCCAGCAGGCTGACTACCAGAATTACTGCAAGTTGTGCCATCATTTTCATACGCTCAATTCACCCTCTTAGATTACGCAGCAATTATGGATTTTGTTTATCCTGAGACACGAAGGCGATTTTTCTGGCCCCGGAGCGATACAGCACATCATAAACCTTAACCACATAATCCCACTCGACGGCGTCCTCGCAATACAGTTCAAGCCCCTTTTCTGCAATATTGAATGATTGAGCCGCTTCCAAAAAATCATTTGTGACCGCCGCCAATCCCGTATCAAGGTTGTCGTGCTGCAGTTCAATTGGCTTCGTTTCGCCAAACGTCACCTGACAGCCGGATGGCATAGCCTTAAGATATATTTTCATGGGGCCATTATCGGAAACAGCAGCCGTTTCCGTGGAAGGCTTGGGCATCACCACAGGCAAATTGGCTTCGGGCTTGGGAAATCGAGCCGTCAGAACAAAAAAAGTCAACAGCAGGAAGATGACATCAATCATGGCCGTCATGCGCAGCCCCATCCCCCCGCCACCACGCCGCATCAGGCCGCTCATCACCTGCCCTGCCAGTCCTTTTCGTGCTGTCTCATTTGCCATAAGCTTTACTATTCGATGCTATTAAATCTATTCAAGACTGGCATTCTCATGAATCATGGCTTTTCTGTCAAGCTTATTTATCGGGCAGCATGGACTCCGGTATGGTCTGGCCAGCCAGCAGATACCACAAGGCCGGACCTTCTGTGGTGGTCTGATGCTGAATCAGGCCGACAGGATCGATTACAAAGGCTTCAGGTATCATCGTAATACCATAAATCCTGCCCACAAGCTGATTGCTATCAACCAGGACCGTAAAAGTAACCTTGTTATCACTGACAAATTTCTGGGCAGCTTTTGAAGTAGCTCCCAAAACTACATAAACCACCTTGAAATCGCCTTTTTTGTGCAATTCGTTTAACAACGGAAGCTTACCACGGCAATTCGGACATTGTGTATTGCCAAAGACCAGCAAGACATCTTTACCCCTGAAATCTGCCAGAGAAACTTTGTTTCCAAGCGTATCGGCCAGGACGAAATCCGGGGCCGGCAAACCTGGTTGTGTACCGACTTTGACCAGTTCCACTTCCGGCTCAGACACGGCAAATTGGGCCTGGGCTGATTCTGCTGTCGGTTGCGGCTGCGAGGGCAGATACAGCCGCAGACCCTGCTGATTGCACCAGAGCCAGTACCCCTGCCAGGCATGAATCGAATTGGCATCCTGCGGAACCTTTTTATAACCCTGGGCATCTATGAATGAAATCGACTCATCAATCCATCCGGCCTGAATTGCTTCGGTGGTCGTAATTGTCTGGATTCCATTGCTGACCAGCATATCCGCCCATAATAACGATGCATCATCCGGCGAGCCGCCCACTGACGGCAGCTTCAAAGTCAGGCCATCCACTTTGGCATATAACCAGTAGGCCCGCTTATTCCGCAGAAAATCATCCTGACCGGGGATAAACTGATAGGTCAGTGTGTTATTATCGAGTGTATAAACTACCCCTTGAATCCAGCCCGCCTCGTCCGCATCGGCAATCGTTTTCTCCTGGGTTTCACGAATTACCACAGCATTGGACCACAACAGCGGAGTCGTACTCGAATAACCAAAGAAGTTCCATCCCTGATGCAAAGATATCAGGCGGTCACCGGTTGTCGACTGCGATGCCAGCAGCGGAGCGAACTGATTCCAGCCTTTCTGCAGCAGAATGCCGCTTTCCAGCCCCCCGCCATCCGGGGTAATCAGCAGCACATCCCCCAGGTCATTCGACACGCCAGTACCGGATGAACAGAACGACACCCCAAACGGCAGCGGATTTCCATTCATATCCGTTGGCGGACCAGCAATTTCAAATCGCAATGGCGGAGTGCCGCCGGGACCTGAACCCGGAAGACCCGGTCCATTACCGCCATAACAGCATCCGTTCTCGCCGCCCGGACCACCACCAAATGGATTAAACGGCAGTCGGAATGGTGTCCTGTCGCCCGGAGTATAACAGACCTGATATGGGACTTTAATCACGTCCGCTTTTGTCTGGCATCGGGTGACTTTGCGAGCTCCGCCGCTGACTTTAAATTCATAGGCATGATATAACGGCGAATCGAACCGCGGCTGGAAATGCACACCCTCGCCGCAATCCCAGGCACTGACAGGACACAGGCCGCCGCAGCCCGGATCCACCACGCCGGGGGCATACAAAATCGTCGGAAACAGGGTTGGCTCCGGATGACACGGCAGCCAGCCATCACTCCAGCCCTCGGGCTTTTCAAAATAGCCCGGGATATCCGTCCAGGACGGCGGGTCCCCCAAGGCTCCCTTGGAGCCCAGTGAATAGATTTTTTCATAGGTCCGAATCAGGTCGGTAATTGCCTCCTGCGGTACCCCGAATTCCTGGCAATAGCCGCTCCATGACGGCCAGTACAGGGTACTCCAATACCCCAGTTCAATGCCGGTCACCGGGCCGCAGAGGGTCTCATTTTCGCAGACCTGTACATAAATCGGAATCAGCATATAAAGCGTCTGACAGGATGGGGCCTGGTTGAACAGTTCCATCGATGAACTCATCGCCATCATCGGCATCGGAACCGCGGATGGACATCCTCCAGCAAGAGCGGCATTCGGTTCGTTCATCAATGGATCATTGACATAGAAATCCACTGTAGCATAATTATTGCTGAGCATATCCTCTTCCATATCCAGCGGGTAATCGCCGCTGACCTTGACCCAGATACGGTGAGCCCCGCTTAAATCCGAAGGCACTGTCCACGCAATACAGGCCTGATGCGACTCAAACGGCAAATCCATATAGGTCGTCGGAATCACATTGACGGAGTTGGAATCGATGGGAATGCTGTTGACATCATCCAGATAAAATTCCGTTGTGACATCAAAGACATTGGTTGTGCCGGTATTAAACACTTCCGCACAGAGGGTAATGGTTTCCCCGGCGCTGGGGAACGAATTGCTCAGCGTAATATTTTTATTGAATATGCTCAAATCCACCCCCTGAGCCGTCAGCCGATAGGAGCTTCGCATGTCATACGCCTGGCACTGGTAATCCATACATGCCGTCGGCCTGCCGTTGGGATCACTGCAATCGTAGGAACTGGTGCAATTGGCGGCATAGAGCGTAAATGGATCAGAAGCCACGGTGACTGCCGGATTAATCTTACTGACCGCGGTAATCACGACATCTCGCGAGGTATCATCGGTTGTCTGCGGCGAAAATACGGCGATATTGCCAGTGATTTGAATCCTCGGGTCTGACGACAGATATTCAACCTGATTATAGTCCTGCTCCACGAAAAAGTAGTCATGCAGATTTTTCTGCCAGGTTTCACCCAACATAATCGGTTCAGTTACCAGACCTCCCAGATAGCGAGGCTCCCCGGTAAATAACAGATTGATGCTTTCCGTACATCGGCATTCATTATCGAAAAATCCGTATTTGGCCATACACAGCATCGTCGCGTAATCGATACCAGCCTCGGTCAACTGCTGGCTGTAGGTATAGCGTCTCGAGGCAACCGACATTGTCCCGCTTAATGTTTCATCCCGGGATGCAATCATCTTGGGGTAAATCGCTCCATCGCCCGGATTCAGCGAAAGGAACAGCGGAAAACGCCCCAGCGTACCGAATAAGGAGCCTGTGTTGAACTCGTACTGCTTGGTGTAATTCTGCGGAAAATTTGCCATCGCTACGGTCTGGTTTTTGATGGTGACGGCATCGGCCCAGCCTGTATTGCAGAAGTACTTGATAGACTCCACTGCATAAACCACCGCCGAACCGCTCATGGGATCGGGAATCAGAAAATCCAGCCAGACGAGACGGTCGGAGGATGCAAAGTTCTGAACCACATCGACGTCCCACGAATAGATGCCGCTGTTATTGGTCAGCGTTGAAGTCAGATACCCCTCGGCGTTTTGAGAACCCGGGGCGATCTGAATCTCTGCAGGAACGGCCGATTTTCCATCCGCACCATACAGGGACAGCTTTACCTGCGTGCCTGAATAAATATCAGACCAGCTTCCGGTCGTATCAAAAACCATCAGTAATCGCAGAATACTCAGACCCTCGGATGTTGACCGTACATGCTGGCTGACAATGGATAATTTGCCGCTGTTGGAATCGGTTATGGCCTCTTTGAAGGTTAAATCACTCTTCGGGTTGCCGTAGCCATCTTCAACAGTGGCACTTAATTTTCGCGTCTCATTCAATGTATAGCCGCGCTTGTCAAGGGTATAGTCCTTGATCAGTCTTTCCCGCGGCGAGGTATCAAACGCCAGATTGACCCCCGGGGAAACAGTATGATTCAAATACCTCCAGCCGTCGGCATAGCAAAAGACATTGGCGGTCGTTACCAGATAATCATTCCAGCGGAACAGGTTATGATACTGATTCCCGACCGAGGACAGGGTTCCATAGTTAATATTGTTTTCCGGAATATCCGGGCTGCTGAAGTGATAGAAAACAAATCCATTGGGATTCGGATTCAAGGTCAGTTTAACCGGCAACTGACCCAGGCCGGGAAAGGTGCTGCCTTCGGCAAATTCAATCTGTCCCAGAATATTAATCGGAAAACTGGACTCCGTGGCCCTTGCGGCGGTGATATAAATCTCATCGCCCCAGCCGGAATTGCGGAAATAAAGGATGCGTTCAACGGAAAATACAATATCCGAAACAGATCGGCTGGCTGGAATAGCGAATTCCAGATACGCAATCTTGTCATTGCCTGTAAAATTACTGTCAACCTGAACAGTCCATACATTATCCACAAATTGGGAAGACAATTTGGCATCATCATTATTCAAAAATCCCTCCGTTACCGTCACGGCTTCATCCAGCGGTGTCACACCGTCTTTTTCAAAAAGACGAATCTGGACGGTCGTACCGGCATAAATGTCCGACCAGCCGCCGGTGGTATCAAAATAACACAAAAGCCGGGCAACCGAAGAACCATCCGGCTGGGCATCCCGGAATTGTCGCAGAATATATAACGCCCCGCCGGTTTTTTCCGGAATCGCATCTTCGAATACGCCCGTGAATCCGCTGACAGGCTGGCTCTGCGAATCCGTCAGCAAAAAACTGAAATCGAGAGTATCCCCGGGGAAGTAGGTGTTTGTATTGGAGGTGAAATTGCTGATGTTAAGATTCGACTGGCCTGTTCCACCGTCGGGACCAATTTCTATAGCCCCGGAATAGGCATGACGATAGCCCCATTTGTCTGCATAGACTGAAAAATACGCTGTGGTGTTAATGTAATCCTGCCAAACCCAGCGATTGGTATACAGGCCCGCATTCTCAGAAATTGCACCGTCATTAATCGTCTGCTCACCAATAGTCTGGGTAGTCCGGATGCGATAATACAGAAGGCCGTTTTCGTTGGGCGTCATCGGCAGATAAATCGGGAATCGTCCCAGCGTTCCAAATACCGAACCGGTGTTTAATTCCATCCCGGATTGGCTGGGGGCAATATATTGTTCGCCGATATAAATGCGATCCGCCCAGCTCGGATTATAGTAATATTTGATATAATTGACCGAAAACAGAATGTCTGAAACGGATGCCGTCGGGGGCACCTCGAAATCCAGATAGGCGATTTTGTCGCTGCCGGCAAAACCACTCTCCACCCGGACCGTCCATTCCGTATCCGTCAGAGTTGAAGACAGATAATTACCGCCGTTGTTCTCAAATCCGGTCGTCCGAATAATCTGGCTGCTCAGAGGGGTCGAGCCGTCAGTATTATATAAACCGATGCGGACCTCTGTGCCTGCATAAATGTCGGACCATCCGCCGGTGGTATCAAAATATATTTGAAGCCGTGCGATAGCGGTTCCATCTTCATTCACGCCAATGATGCGGCGCATGATTGACAAGCCTCCGCCGGTGACATCCGTTTGCGTATCTGTGATCTGAGAAGACAGCCCCGAAATCGGCTGACTTAATGCATCGGTCAGATTAAACGTAAATGCCATCTCTCGTCCGGGCGCATAACTGCTTTGATTACATTGCCAGTTGCTGATTGCCAGCGTGTTCTGTGCATAAGAGACGGTAAATGTATCCGTCTCGGTCTGGGGAACCGGCCCGGTCGTTTGAGCATAAATCTCATAGATTCCCGGCAGATAATTGGGAACATAACTGGCTGTGCATTGGCCGGACTGAATGGTACCAGTGAATGTCTGGACAATCCCCGCAGGATTAGTCACATGAATCTGACAGACATCATTCACATCAAAGACCGTGATTTGGAGGGTTTCGAGTGGATTGAGGGTGTCTTTATTCAGTTGAATCAGGCCGTTATTATCACCAACCCCCAGCACAGAAATACACATCCACAATCCCGCAATCAGCCATTCCGGATATTTTTTTAAGGTTTTCATAATCCACCTCTCTCTTGACATCCAACGGATAGCCTGCTGGATGTATATCGTCTTTAGGATCGGTTAGTCCTGACAGGAGCACAGCCACTGCTCGGCCAGAATGGAAAGATCCAGGATATCCACTTTGTCGTCCCAGTAAATATCCGCCAAAAGCTCCGGGCCGGTATTCTGCCACTGACCTGCCAGCGCAGTAAAATCATGAAAGTCAATAAAATCATTAAGTACCAAATCCGCAGCCAGACACTTGTCCAAGAGCAGCAAATCAAATGAGGCGTATTGTCCCACCGCATCCGCAACATCCCATTCGATGATATGATTAACTGAATTCAGGAGGTCGTAACTCTGGACGAAATTGCCGGCCCTGTCATATCGACGCAGGTACAACAAACTTTGCC
>DLFY01000234.1:5508-5663 GCA_002482415.1 Phycisphaerales bacterium UBA7708 | reverse complement strand
CCCGTCTGACCTGACTGTTTTTGAGATATTTTTCGATGCTCAGAAAATGCTGCCGGGCCAGAATTTCAGTCGGGGCCATAATCGCCACCTGCTGCTTATTGGCAACCGCTACCAGCGCCGCATACAGGGCAACCACGGTTTTGCCGCTGCCGACA
>DLFY01000234.1:0-5477 GCA_002482415.1 Phycisphaerales bacterium UBA7708 | reverse complement strand
CTGATTCAAATCCGCGGCGATTTCCTCAATCGCCTTGTCCTGGTCGGCGGTCAATAAAAATGGAAACCGCCTGCGTATCCGATGGTCGATAGTCTCAGTGCAGGGCAGCGGGGTGGATGGCGCCGTATGGCGCAGATGATGCCGCTTCAGGGCCAACCCCAACTGCATCAAATATAATTCATCATATTTGAGCCGGCGTTGAGCCTTGGCCAATTGTTTTTCGTCGGCGGGATTATGAATCCATTCATACGCCTTTTGGCGACTGATGAGGTCGTTTTTTTTGAGAAAGGGCTTTTCGAATAGTTCCGGCATTAACGGACTTGTGGTATCGAGATTTGCCTTAATAACTCGTTTGATTTGCCAGGATGGCAGGTTGGCACTGGCCGGATAGATAGGGCCGCTGAATGCATCACTGTCTCGCGGCTGGTCGGGGTGCAGGATATGAAACTTCGGATTACTGAATTGGAGTTGGCGACGATAAAAATCGACTTTTCCATAAACCAGCAGGATTTTCCCCGGCTCAAGCTGATTAATCAGGTACTTCCCGTTAAACCAGATGATGCGACAAAGGCCCGTCTTGTCTGCTAAGATAGCTTCAAAAAAGGGTTTACGGCGATACGGCTGCCAATCTGTTCGCTCGACCATCCCGACGGCACAGACCAGCTTGCCCGGTTTCAGGTCCCCAATCAGCACCGGTTCAGGCACAAAAGACCAGTCCCGCGGGAAATATCCCAAGAGGTCTGCGACCGTCTGCACACCCAGGTCGGTAAACGCCGCCGCTCGCCCCGGGCCAACACCTTTGAGGTATTGAACTGGAGTCGCCAAGTCTATATTTTGATCCGTTTGGGTCACTCAGAATCCTTTCTGTTGCATCCGGAATCATAAATAACGACCCGGATTTTGGGAAGAAGTTTATCCAAAATTCAGTGTCTGGACGCTATTATTCCCGGATTTCATGTCGAGAAACCGGTTTTTTTGCCGTAATACCATAGGATGTGATAATATGGATGGCTATGCTGACTAAAGAACAAGTTGCCGGGCACTTATTGAAAGAACAGATTCTGCTGACTGCCTTCATCTCGTCGATAACACGGGATTATCAGTCCGCCGAGGATGTATTTCAGGAGGTCTGCGTCAAGGCGATTTCGCTGGCCGAGACTTTCACGGATTTTGCACACCTGATGCGGTGGGCCCGCATGGCCAGCCGGAACAAGGCTATCGACTTTCTCCGTGCCAGCCGCAGCGACGGTCTTATCCTCAGCGAACGTCTGCTGGATATCCTTCAGCATGAATGGCCGACCCACGACTGCAAAGACAATTCCGTGGCGATGGATGCCCTGGCCGACTGCCTCAAACGCCTCACTGAAAACAACCGCACGATTATCCGCTTGCGATACTTTAACGGCATGAGCGGCATCGAAGTCGCCGAATACATGAAACGCAAGGCCGAAACGATCTATCAGGCCCTGGCCCGTATCCACAAACAACTGGGCCTGTGTGTCCGAAGAAAAGTGGCCCATGAACAATAATCCAATGACCGAAAAAACCGAACCATTCGATTTGCCGCAGGAGTTTGTCATTCGCCTGCTTCAGTATCAGGACGGCACCATCACGCCTGAGCAGATGCGGATTCTCGATGCGGAAATGCTCGACGACAGCCGCAAGCGGAACGCATTCTGCGAGATGCAGACCCGCGGCCAGTTGATCTTTGAATTGTATCGAAGGGCTGAAAGCCAGACCGATCAGCTCATTCAAAACGGATTCAAGCCCCCCCTGGCCAATCCCGCGCCGCCGCGCCGCGGGTCCATCCGACGCATGCTCGCAGCCGCGGCGATGGTGCTGCTGGCGGCGGGGGTGCTCATTGCATTCTGGCCGACCCCGCCGGATATCGCCAAAGTGACGTATGTCAAATCCGCCTGCTGGGAGTCAGGCCGGACTCCTGAAGTCGGTCAGATGCTCAAGCGGGGCCCTTTTATCCTCGCTTCGGGCCGGATGCGGCTGCGGATGCCGGACGATACGGTGGTCATCCTGGCCGGGCCAAGCCGATTTGAGCTGATTGATGACAACACCCTCAAGCTCGAACAGGGCAAAATCAGCGCCAAGGTCAATAATCCCAGCAGCCTGTTTACGGTTCGCACCGCCATGATGGATGTCATCGACCTGGGGACCTCCTTTGGTGTCAAAGTCGCCAAAGATGGCCAATCCAGCGTCTCGGTTTTTGAGGGGGCCGTTGCCGTCAAGCAGCCCATCCCCAAATCAGGCGACAAAGCCATCCTGCTCAAAAAAGGCAGCAGTGCCCGGATTCGCCCCGGCCAAAAGGAACTCGAAACCGTGCCGTATGACCATGCCGAGTACCGTGAACTGTGGCCGTTGACCAACGGCGTGGATGAATTATCCGAAAAGGTTGAATTTGTGCCCCCGGCTGCGCCAAAGTCCTTTGAAATATACCGCAGCGATGAAAAATTATTCCTGATGCCCGAACGCCAGAACCTGATTCTTGAAAAGCCGCTGCCGGTGGATGTCAACAAGCCCGGACGCTATGAGCGCTACACTCCTCAGAGCCGCCCACTGGTTGCCGCAGGCAAAAAGGTCAACAGCTACCTGCTATTCTTCAATCAGGAAGGACCGAAAAACTGGAAAAACTACCGTAAGTTAACCGGCCAGATTACCTTCAGCAAGCCCATCCTCGGCGTCATCGGCCATTATCAGAAACTCAAGGATACCGACGCCATCGTGGGTATTGAGGGCTTCGACTATCCGGTGTTCATGCAGCGGGAAAAAGACCGCGGACTGGATAATCGCAATCCCGGCGCCGAAGAGGATATGGCCCATGATGTGATTACCATCAGTCCCAATCGGAAAGTTCTGTCGTTTGAAATCAGCAGCGGCCCCTGGATCGACCAGTTTCGCGTCATTGTTCAGGCCAATTAAACCTGCGTTACCTTGCCGGTCCGGCTTATTGCCTCTGAAGCAATTGTCGAATCTCGCCGGGCCGGATATTGTTTTCGTCGGCGACCTGTCGGATGGTTTGATCCGCNNCTGCCTGGCTGAGCCGTTCCAGTGCCGTATCCATATCCAGATTGGATTCCTGACAGAGCTGCCGCAGCGTCTGCTGTCCAAATCCTCCACTGCCCGAACCGCCTCCGCCGCCGCTTTCACCTTGCCCTCCGCCTCCTCCTCGCCGCTGACCGCGACCGCGTGCTTCAGTCTTTCCGGCAGCAAGCATAAACAGCTCTTCGGGAGAATAGCCGGCCTGCTGTGCGATCGTTCCAAAGACATCCTCCGGCCCGGCTGTAATTCCTGCAGTCTTGAGATTCCCCAGAATCGTATCAACTGGAATATCAGTCTGTTCGGCCAGTTGCCTGACAGTCAGCAATTCCGCATGAGGCACCGGCGGCTGTTCCGCAGTTTGTGAACCCCAACTGTTTTTGAGCTGATTATTCAGATTCAGAAGAGAACTGAACGGTGCAAACGGCTTCAAAGCCCCCCATGCTGCAACACCGCACAGCAGCAATGCCCCAATCCACTCATATCGCAGCCGTCGAGCCGACTGAATCCGGCTGGCAAAATAATTGACCAGCGGCCTGATATTCAAGACGATATGTACAACCGAAGCGATCGTAAAAAGGGCACAAAAGCAGATATGCAGGGCCGACCAATCCTGTTTGCTCAGCCCCCAGACCGTCCAGTTGTTCCAGTTGGCCACGCGTCCCGGCGGGGTGACAAACAGCACCGCTCCGGTGATAACGATAGCCGCAAACGAAAATCCCGTCAGAATCGAGACAAAAGGCCGAAAACGCAAGGCAGGTCGGGTACGCATAAAAACTCCCTGATAAAAGAATTCTCTTGTTCAAATCGCATCGGAGAAGATTGCACTGTTCGCTGCAATAAGATTGTATCCCGTAAGGTGTTCCGGAATCAAGCAATAAATTCGCAGGATGTTATAAGCCGTTGAGCCAGGAGGATATAAACAGGTTCAAATCCTGCCAGTCGGTCTGTCCCGACCAGTCCAGGTCGGCACCCTCGCACCACTGGTTGGACACATCACAGTTGCTTTGCCACCACAAGCTCAGCAGGGCATAATCGTCCATATCCACAAAACCATTGGCCGTCAGATCGGGCGTTTTCGATGCAATCGTCAGGCGGATATTCGGGACAAAAAGGCTCGTACTGGGCCGCGGCGAAGCCCCCGTCCAGGTCAGCGGGTCTCCATCGTCGGAAGAAGCGTTTTTAGGGCGGTATCGCAGGGTGCGATTGCCCCCCGGCGTAGAATAATAACACATGCCGCTGCTGGACGTCGAACTGTTGTAGAATGAAATATCGACCATCAGGTTCTGTTGGCCGTCATACTCAAATGGGGTCGTGAAAACAAACTCATTCCACCCCGCCGCCGTCACCGTCTGGCCGGCCTGATACACAACAGTCCAGTCGGATGAATCCCACGTTGAACTGCTGAATGTATTCAGCGTCGTATGCTTGAGTCGGATGGTGAATTGATTCATCGTCTGGCCGGGCGCTGTGGCAACATGCAGCGCAAGCGAATACAGCGTACAGGCCCCGCCGATTTCATCAGCCAGATAAATCGTCTGTGTCCGGGCCGCCAGACGTGACGTTGCCAGCGGAAAATAATCCGTCCCCGTTCCCGTCCCAAGAATAATTTCGGGCCAGGGGATATATACCCCTGACAGTTCAGTCGTCTGGTTTTTCATGATGGTCACAGCGGCATTCGCCGGCCCGACCCATCCGATGGCGTTCTTGAATTCAACCGTATAGTCTCCGATAACAATGCCCGTTTCCGTGTCGCCGCTGTCAAACCATGTTGAAGTCCCCACGCGACGCCATTGAGCGCCGCTATCTATGGCTCCTTCCGGCTCGACAGTAACACATAAAGACCCGTATGCAATGGGCGTGATATTAAACACGCCGCCATGAATCGTCCATGTGTAGCCGCCATAGCTGACACTGCTCATCGTGTACCAGGCCGTACCGGCACCGGACCAGCCCAGATTCAGATGGATCTCATTACCGTTGCGGTATCCGTCACAGACCACCGCATGACCGTTGGTGTTGTCCGCCGACCACATCGTGTAAAACACCGGCTTCCCGGCGTCAATATCGGCCGCAATCTTGTTATACCATACCGATTCGGGATAAATGCTTTTATGCACATAATCATCACAGGTGCTGTTGAAATAATTGCGAAACGCCGGGGCAATATCGCCCGTCGAAGAGCTGGTTCCGCCGGCTTCGAAGTCCGACTCCAATGCGACGCCGCAATGATAAATCAGTTGTCCAACCGCCTGGATTTGTGCGGCGGGACTGGATGAGGATATGGATGTCGGCATATTCGCCCAGTCGTAATTGCCCACCCCGACATCGCTGATGGAATACGTTCCTGTACACGAACCGGACGAATCCGTATAGGTGTGATCCTGAGTCACAGCCAGGGGCGATGCATGATATCGCAGAATCTGAGC
>DLFY01000181.1 GCA_002482415.1 Phycisphaerales bacterium UBA7708 | reverse complement strand
AAGATTTATCTTGGACAAGAGTGGTCTTCCATAACTTTTTAATCTTTTTGGCTTTTTTAATAAGATATGTATTATACTCTGAATCTACCAATAATGCATTTTTATAACGCTCTTGCTTAAGTTCGGATGTATTCGCTACAGTAAGATGCTGAACGTTAGGATAAACAAAGACATTCTCATCGGTAAATAAAATTACAGGGTATTTAATCATATCAATAACCATCATCAGAATTCCCAATTAAATTAATCATTTTTCCCACAAAAGATATTTCCATAGCTTTCGCCCAAGTTGGTGTGCCTATAATCCATTTTCGTATAGCATGGGTCACACCTTCTGTCCTACTGTAAAGTATGGCGTGGAGTCTAACAGATTCCTCAAATAATAGGGACAGTCACCATTTGTTTTGCGTCTTATTCTCATAATAGGTAACTGTCCTTATTCATTAAATTCCTGCCCAACCTGCCCGGCTGATCGACTACTTAGTTTTATACGAGAACTTCTTAAATTCAATAAACAACGTTGCACCACTGCTAAAAATTATTTCATAGATAAACCAACCATCTCTTGTCATGCCTAATTCACTGGCAAACCAAAAACCCAAAGTTGGACTTGTTTTATCATAATATATCGGTTCATCACTTGGGTAATTTAGATTACATTTTCGAATAGTAGCAAATTTCAGGATATACAGTTTACCGTTGTTGCAATTTGTCACACCTATTTCTATGAAATCCTTCTGAGGAGAAACACTATACGTTATCTTGCTAACGTCTCCGTCACCAAGTTTACCAATATCTTTAAAGAAGGATTGATATCGTTTAGGCATTTTAGGAAGAATTCGCTGCAGATTTTTATTATATCTTCTGTAAGCAATCTGGCCAAGCCGTTCCGTTTTTTCCCAACGCGATTTCCCAGCATTCAACCCAAAATAGCATATCTCCTTGGAATTATATTTCATTATTATTCCTGCTTTTCGATTATTCATCTTTTATTTTATCAGCAAAACAATGCAATAATAGCCCGCATGGGCATGGCCCATCCTACCAAAAAGCTATCCACCCTGACTATTTCTTCCTACACACTATTGGAATCAGACACAGATTCCTTCTCGCTTTCTATCTTTTTTTTAATATATGAATCTATGCCAATTATGCTCATAATAGGTAACTGTCCCTACTTATTCGGCTTTCCGAACCATCTCTGCATTGCCCATAATCTCACCAGCAATCCCAACTCCTTCTGGGTCCAAGGAAGTAATTGTCCCCCCTGCTAATCCCAAGGGATCAACTATATTCGTTGGATTGTTCCCGCAGTACTGATACAGATTCAAACTATCGTAATAGCCAATCGGGTCCGTCTGCATAAACCGGCCCAGGTAGGGGCTGTACATGCGGGCGCGGTAGTAATACAGGCCGGTTTCGGCATCATAGTTGCGGCCGGTAAAGAGAATCGAATTCCCGATAGCCGTTGCCGAGATTTCCTGGTTGCCGGCGTTGAAGAACCGTACCCTGCCGTAGGGGGTGTAGGCATAGCTTTCCGCCAGGGTCCCGCTGCTGTTGGACAGGGCCACCACATTGCCGAGGG
Organism: Phycisphaerales bacterium UBA7708; assembly: GCA_002482415.1. Lineage (GTDB taxonomy): Bacteria > Planctomycetota > Phycisphaerae > Sedimentisphaerales > Anaerohalosphaeraceae > Anaeroglomus. Next base: position 16,336 of record DLFY01000181.1, on the reverse strand, counting down.
CATCCTGATGGTAATAATACCACGTTTCCGAACCGCCGACGGTGCCGGGGCAGACAATCATCGCCACCGGCCGGTCAATGCCGGGGCCGTAGATATATTTACGTATAAAAGAGCTTGTACTCGGATTATACTCGGCAATCAGATGATGTCCATCATAAACATAGTATACCCAACAGGTATGATTATTCCGCGACGGCCATAGGCCGCTTTTATGCCGCGTGTATTCACGGGGTAACGTTACCCTACGCAGCCGCGGTGATAAAGATAGTGCTGGAAGCTGGCGGCTGATAGCTCTTTGGCCGCGACGAAACGGAAAATTTCAAGTGGGATCAGTATAATTAAGGCTGGAAAGGAGTGTCACGATGAGGCGGATGGCGGTATTGCTGGCAGGATTGGCTGTGGTGAGTGTTGCGGCGGCGGCAGTGAAAGAACATGCCGGGGTGTCGGTGGATTTCAAGCACGGCAAGCTGAAGGTATCGGACAATAACCGGTACCTGATCCATGCCGACGGGACGCCGTTTTTCTATCTTGGGGATACGGCGTGGCAATTGTTCGCCCGGCTCAATCGGGAGGAGGCCCAGCGTTATCTGGAGAATCGGCGGGCCAGGGGATTTACGGTGATTCAGGCGGTGATTCTGGCGGAACTGGACGGATTGAATACGCCGAATGCCAATGGAGATCGTCCGCTGATTGATAACGACCCGAGCAAGCCGAATGAGGCCTATTTCAAGCAAGTGGATGCGATTGTGGAGATGGCGCGGGATAAGGGGATTTATATGGGATTGCTGCCGACGTGGGGGGATAAGGTGCTCAAGGCCTGGGGTGTGGGGCCGGTGGTCTTTAATGAGGCCAATGCCGAGCAGTATGGGCGGTTTCTGGGGCAGCGATATAAGGACTATCCGAATATTATCTGGATTCTGGGAGGCGACCGGGTGGCTGATAAAGTTGAGCCGATCTGGCGGGCGATGGCGCGCGGGATTAAAGCCGGCGGCGATGAGCATCTGATGACGTATCATCCGCAGGGTGAGCGGACGTCGGCGAACTGGTTTCATAACGATGCCTGGCTGGATTTTAATATGCTGCAATCGGGACATGGGAAATGGGATATGGATAATTACCGGATGATTGATAAGGATTACCAGCGAAGTCCGGCCAAACCCTGCCTGGATGGCGAGCCGCGGTACGAAAATCATCCGGTCAACTGGAAGGCCGATCAGGGGTGGTTTAATGACTTTGATGTACGGCAGGCGGCGTACTGGGGCTTGTTTGCCGGGGCGTGCGGGCATACCTACGGCTGTCATGATATCTGGCAGATGAAGACGCCCCAATGGGCCCCGATATCGGCGGCCCGGGGCAACTGGTATGAGTCAATGGACTTGCCGGGGGCCGGGCAGATGCTGTACGTGCGGCGGCTGATGGAGTCGCGGCCCATGCTGGAAAGGGTGCCCGATCAGAGCATCATTAAAGCCGGACAGCAGGAAGGCCCCCGGCATATTCAGGCGACACGGGGGGCCGGTTATCTGATGGTCTATACGCCGTATGGCGATGTGCTGGAGGTCAATGATCGTGTGATATCCGGGGCCAGGCGGCGGGCGTGGTGGTATAATCCACGGGATGGGGCTGCCGAAAAGATCGGGGAGTTTGGCCGCGGGGAGAGAACACAGTTTGATCCGCGGGGGGAATCTGGGCGGGGTAATGACTGGGTGCTGGTGATTGATGATGCGGATAAAAAGTACAGCCCGCCGGGGGCTGCCAGATGATATCCAATGTTTATATAAGAGATGAAAACTTGCGGAGATTCACATGCTGTATCAAATTAACAGAATTATGCTGGGGTGTATCATGACTTCATTTTGTTCGGGAGTAATGGCAATGGACGCATCTGAAGCAACAGCGGCTGCCGGCAGACAAGGCGGGGCCAGGAGTATCCGGGAATTTGGAGTGCTGTCTTCCAACAGTCCCGCGGTGAACCGGGACAACCTGCAGAAAGCGATTGACTGGGCATCGCCGTGCGGAGGGGCGCTGTATGTGGAGCCTTCCGAGGAACCGTATCGCGTGGACGGCGGGCTGATTTTGAAAGCCAACGTGTCCCTGATTGGTGTGCATGGGCCGGTCGGGCGCGGGACGCGGCACCCGGAGAAAGTGCAGCCGGTGGGCAGCGTGTTTGCCATCGACGACGAAAAAAATCCATTCATTACCGTGGAACATGCCACGCAGATTCGCGGCATCCAGTTCTGGTATCCCAAACAGACCCTGCGGAATCCGGACAAGATTATTGCGTATCCTGCAACGATTTGCTGTTCACCTTCCAAGGGGGCGCAGGGGGTGACGCTGTCATGCCTGACATTCTACGGGGAATACCTGGCGATGGATTTCAATGGCGGGCGGGGCGGGATTGTCGAGCAGATATTGTTTGAACATTGTTACGGCTATCCGCTGAGCGGCGAGTTTATCCGGATTGACCATTGCTATGATATTCCGCGGATTCTGCACTGCCATGTCAATCCGGCCAACCGCCGCATGATTGACGGGGGATACAGTCGTGCGGTCATCGATTCGGTGATTGCCCGCAGGACGTTTACCTATCGGATTGAGCACACCGACAATGCCCAGTTGATGGATTTGTTTACATTCGGGGCCTATGGCGGGATTTATCTGGGGGCGGCCAGCTACGGGCAGTTGACCAATTTTAATCTCGATTGCGTGAAGGTGGGCATTCATAAGCTGGGCGACAGCACCAAGAATCGCAACTGGCAGATCAGCCAGGGCTCGATTATCGCCAATGCGGGGCAGGATGCGGCTGAGATTCATCCGTTCATTGTCGAAGGGATGGGGCATACAGCGATTACCAATGTGGAGGCGTTTTCGGGATTGAATGGGGCTTTGACGGCGATTGAGATGTCACAGGATTTCATGCTGGTGAGGGGCCAGGAGAAGCTGACGATTACGCTGTTCGGCTGTCGGATGCGGAATTATGCATCGGAGCAGCCTTTTACAGTAACCAATCCCAAAGCCGTTATTCGAGCCGTCGGGTGTATCGATAAGAATGAAAATCTGTTTGAGTATCCGGCGTCGAAATAACCAGATTGCAATTGCATGTGTCAATAAAAAGAGGGCCTGGCGTTTGCCAGTCCCTCTTTTGCGTTTAGCAGGATGCTGCCGGATTAATACGGGAAGGTGCAATCGGCGTCTGCCGGGTTATTGCATTCCAGCCACTTATTGGCGATGACAGCAAAGTCATAGATGTTGACGTAGCAATCCGGTGTACCATTGGGACCGCTCAGGTCGGCTGCCATTCCAAGGCCGTCGGCCAGGACGTTTTCGCAGGTGGGAATGGTCAGTGACACGGTGATCTCATCCATCAGATTATAGACACCATCTGTGGCCGTTAGTCTCAGGATATAGAGTCCGGGAACCGTCGGGAAGGTGACGCCGGGATCTTCTGCGGTTGCATCACTGAAGACGACCGAGGCCGGATCAACTCCTGTGGGAACCTGCGCGACTTGCCAAGTCAGGCTCAGCGGGGCAGGCATACCATCGTCAATAAGCCGAGTGGCATCCATCGGGACCGGGACGCCTTTGTAGAAGACGGTCTGGTCGGGACCTGCGGTAATCAGGGGAGCCTTGTCGCCTTGGGCGGCCAGGGCTAAAATCTCGGCGTCGCTGAGGGCATAGTTATAGACGCGGAGATCATCCACCATGCCGGGCCACATCCGTTCTGCATCGGCGCGGTTGCCGATCTGCAGGGGCAGAGTGCCGGTTCCGAGTGTATAGCCGGCGGGTACGTCTAAGGTATTGTCGAGAATGCCGTCGATATAAATCTTCATCTGGTGATTGGCGCCGTCGAAGACACCAACGACATGCTGCCAGGCAGGACGGAAGACCTGACGGACGCTGAAAACTTCACGCTGAGGGCTGCCGGATTGCACGAGATTCCAGCGATTGGCATTGACCTGGAAACGCCAGCCGGCCAGGTCATAGCCGATAAGCATGGGAGTGGCAGGGGAAGGTCCGCCGCCCTCTCCTTCAACCTTCACCCAGGCAGCGACGCTCAACCCGGTGCGAGTCGAGGCATAATTCGGATCGACATTGCCGAGGGAGTTGGGGACTTCCCAGTACTGCTGAGCCAAGAAATTCACCGCGGTGGGAGAGATGTGACCGGCAAAAAGGTTGGGTTCGGCGTTGGCTTTATGGTGGAATATGCCGTCAAAATCGCCAGCGATATCCACGAGCGTATTGGGGTCGGGCAGACTTTCAAAATCCCAGTGCGACACTATTTTGTCATCGGCATGGTCGCGGACATAGACCGTAATGGTGTCATTGACGGTATTGTTTCCATCGTTGACCTGCATTTGCAGGGTATAAATGCCTTTGGCGCCGAAGCTGATAACCGGGCTCAGCACGGCTGCATCCGAGAAGGTGACTGAGCCGGGGCCGCTGAGCTTGGACCACTGGACGGCGACATTGTCGGTATCCGGATCAAACACGGTTCCAACCGGCTGAATGGTATTCTCTATATAGACGACAAAGTCGGTTCCGGCACTGATGACCGGGATGCGATTGAATGTGGCGCCGCTCATCTGATAGACGGCGTTGGAAAAGATTTTCCAGCCTTCATCGGTAAGATTATAGAAGCCGTCGCCATTGCCGCCTGCTTCACTGGCGGCAAAGACCATGCGGGCTGCGGCGGCAAACTGGCCGGAACCGGCGTAGAATTCCTTTCCTGCATCCCATCGTGCGATCCAGGTGTACTGACCGCCTGCAATCGCCCGGGTGGCCAGGATGGTGCCGTTGCCGGCATTGGTGATCTGGAGGAAGCTGGTGGTACCCTGTGAAAAGACTTTGAGCTGGTCGTTGGCGTCAAGATTCACCTTGTTGAAAATCGGGTCTGTCTTGGCGACGACAAGCATATTGTCGCTGTAGTTGGCGATGCCGGTCGCATTGAGCCATTTCCAGTGACTGCTTCGCCAGAGGTAAGGACTCATGTGGATCATCGGTTTGGTGATGGAATTCCACAGGGCCACTTCGCCGGTATTGATATAGTTGCCGCTGCTGCCATGACGGCCGACAATCACCAGGTCATAGCCGTTAGCTTCGTTGCGTTTGGCCTCGGTCATGACCTGCGGCTCCTGCATCCGGGTGACTGTGTATCCTTCCGCCGTAAGCCGTTCGATAAAACCGCGGTCATGCGGTGTGGCTTCATTCCAGCAATCCGATACCCACAGGATGCTGGTTGCCGATGCCATCGTTGACAGGCAGACCAGCAACAATCCAATTTTCACTGTTTTGTTCATCACTTTACCCTTTCCAGTTAAACATTATGAAAGTTTCGGTTCTTATCACGAAATTTCAGCTCCGGCAAATCAGGGTCTGCCGGCCTGATACATCTCTGCGATTTCACTGTCGGTCATGACGCGGCCGAGAATGACGATTTCATCCATTTTGCCGTTAAAACGAGACCCATCGTTGGGAGCACTGTCGGTACCAATAAACAGTCCTGTTTCAGCCAGCTCCTGTTTATGGGGCCAGCTTTTGGAGTCAATGAGCATGCCGTTCAGGTAGAACCGGACCGTCTGATTATCATGAGTTGCTGCGATATGGAGCCAGCCGGACTGTTCCGGGATTTTGGCGCTGTAAATTTGATTTTTGGCGTCTTCGGTGTTCTTTTTTCTGGCCAGATGGATGTTTTGTCTCCAGTCCGACGAGGTGGGGCTTCGATAGCCTAATTGATAATTGCACAGTTCCTGCGGGGCAATACGATTGGACAGGATATGGCCTCCGTCTTTGCTGCCGGCGCAATAAATCCATGCGGCCACGGTGACGGGGCCGTTGGTGCACAGTTTCGGATTGGCGGCGACTTCCACCTGCTGTTTCTTGGAACGGTCGAATTGAAGGGCCATTTTCTGAGGCCATCTGCCGGTTGTCCATGCGGGTTTGTTTTTATCATTGAGGCTGCACAGGGCCCCGTCGAGTGAACCTGACGTCGATGGAGCCAGATTGATTAATGTGTCAGGATTGGCCGCATCTTTTTCGAATGTATAATAGGCGATAAGGTCGGGATCACGGCGAAGCTGGTAGCTGTATGCTGTCCAGCGGTCGTAGGGGGATTCGGCGGCTTTGAGTCTGGCATTGAATTCCGCCGGTCGGACAAAGAGGCTGGAAATGCCCTGTTTTTTGGAGAGCCTGCCCTGGGTGTTGGCCTGGCCGGCCTGGGTTTCGGTCAGCGTCATGCGCTGCTCGAAACGCAGGGGATTGGAGCCGGAACGCAATTCCACTTTGCCCTGATAGACATGGGTCAGGGTATTATTGGAAGCATCGACGCTGACGCCGAATTCGGTGCCGTAATCGACGATACTGGCCTGGGGGGAACGCACGACGAAAGGCGTTTCGGAGGTTTTATCGATTTTGACGACAACCTGTCCCTGCTGCAGATAGAGCTGACAGGCGGATTCGATGGTGAACTGGGCCGGAGCCTGAATGATGGCCACCGTCCCGTTATCAAAGCCGATTTCGGCAAGACCTTTAGTTAATTTCATGGGGCCGGGATAGAGATCGCAGCCGGGCAGAATCTGGCCCGAGGCGTTTTCCCATTTGGCTTCAATGGTATGGACTAATTTAGCAACCGGATCGACGATTGTATCCGACGTCGTTCGGGCAAAAAATATCAGTAGAATGATGGCCGCTGCCGATACGATGAGGGAGACCAGGGACATCTTGCTGAAATTGTGAACGATGCGGTCCCGGGGGGCGAGGACTGTCAGTGATTCGTTTGCTTTGGGCTGAGGGATGGCCGGGGCGGTCTTTTCCGCGTCGGCCAGGCAGTCCCACAAATTCTGGTCCAGAAAAGCCGACTGGCCGGACTCGGCCATGCTCAGCATCTCGATGTCATTAAGTCCGATATACGATGCGATGAAATCATAGTAAATCTGGCGTGCCGCGGCACTGTCGGACAGAAGCGTATTGAGCTGCCGAAACTCGGCTTCGGTAATCGACCCTTCCATCGACAGCATCAGCAGATGCGTCAACTGGTCAATAAACTGAGGGTCTTTGTGCAGGGGATTCATCGTTTATCCTTCCATGGCCATCTTCAGCCGAATGCACCGAATCAGACGTCCGTGAATGCCGGAAACCTTTTTCAATGCCGCCGGCGAGGATATTCCCAGACGCTGGCCGATTTTGGTAAACGGCATCTCCTGTTCATATCGCATTTTCACAAGCTGCATATCCCCCGGCGTCAGTTTTTTGATGCATTCCCTGAGTGTATCCATCCGGTGGTTGAACTGACGGGACGCGGATGCGGATTCCTCATCGATTTTCACCTGCAGGGTCTCATCAAAGTGCAGTTTGCCTTCTTTTTTGCTTTTGCGGAAATAGTTCATAATTTCAAATCGGGCCGTTGTCAGGCTCCATGCGACAAAATCCGTTTCGGGTTTGTACTGATCGAATTTTTTCCAGAGAATCGACAGCGTATTCTGGAGAATATCGTCTGCGTCCGCGAAATTGGGCACATAGGTTAGAATATAGCCTAATATGCATTTCTGGTTGGGCAGAAGCAGGCTTAAAAACTTATCAGAATTTTCTTTCCTGTCAGTGTCCACTGAATTCTATTCTGCGTTAGACCACAATTCGTTAATACTTCGCCATAGCCACAACTATATTACGTTTGTGCACAGCGGACCATTAACTTGATTTTCAAAAAGGCTGGCAATCTTTCGACATAAAGTCAGCAAATTCTTGAGAAAAGAAAAGGGAGTAAAAAAAGATTTTTTGTATATCTAATACAAGGTGTGATGGGTCGCGTAATGTTTCGTACCGTATCGCCTATATCAATGTCATTATTAATATTGAAAACGTTATTTTGTCATAATTAAAATGGACTGAGCGGCCGCCAGGCGAATATAGGGGGATTCGCTGTTGAGTGCTTTTGCGAGGTATCCTGTTAGGATTTCGGCCTTTATATTACCAATAGCCATGACCGCCGTTCCTGTGGCGACAGTGGCTTGATTTAAGTCTGGATTGGTCTGGAAATATTTCACCAGATTTTCAAGCCCGCTGGAATCGCCGAGTTTACCCAGTTCGTCCGCAGCACAGAGGCGGACTTCGGCAATATCGTCTTTGAGCATGGTCTGGATGGCTTCTCGGGCTTCTTTGGTTCCCAGTGCTCCCATTCCGCGAATACCCATGACGCGGTCATCGGCGTATTTGCTGATAAGCAGGGGCCAGAGCTTATCTTTGTAAATCCGCACATCTTTGAGGCGGGCGATGGAATCTACTGCTTGAAGACGGACTTTATCGGGAGCATCGTTGTCGCGGGAGGCCTGATAAATCAGAGGTAAATCTTCTTTATTTCCCAGTTTTCCCAGGAGTAAGATGGCATTGGCTCGAACGGTGCCGTCAGGACTCAGTGCCGCTTCGCGGATTTTGGAGTAATGGGACGAGTCTCCTGTTTTAATCAGGGCGTAGGCGGCAGCGATTTGCACATTCTGGTCGGAGTCGGCGAGGGCTTTTTTAAGGTGTTCGCCGCATGTCGGACACCGCATGTCTCCAATGGCGGCGGCGGCAACAAAGCGGACAGCGACCGAAGGATCGTTGAGTTTCTGGATGATATCGCCAATCAACTCTTTCTGGCCGGTCAGTGCGGCAATTTCAATGGCATGAAGNNCCTGGCTTTTGAGAGGCTTTAACTCGACCGGCTTGACCGGGACGGTCATTGAGGCGGCGGGAGTTTGCTGAGGTGCCGGATTGCATCCGCATACTATACAGGCAACTGTGAACAGTGCATACGCTATAGGCTTCATCGTCTTGTTCTCCGTCTATGTCTTTTCAGAATTATCATTATGGTTGTTAATATAAGCATACCGGCAGGGAGTTTGTCAATCCAATCTCCATTACGGGTATAAAATGTTATGGTCTTGACGCGGGGGATATGGTCCATGAACCAGCCTTCGACACCCTGACGATCCATGACATTTTCGGGCAGGGTGCCGGCCTGAAACTCGTTACGGAGCCTGCCGTCCGGCTCGATGAGGCAACTGATGCCGGTGTTGACGCTGCGGAGGATGGAAATACGGTTTTCGATGCAGCGAAAGACGCTGATGGCCGTGCGCTGAGGCAGTTCGACGGAGGGAATGACGGTTTTGTCTTTAAATTGAACGTACCAGCCGTCGTTGCTCATATTGACCAGCCAGTCCGCGGCCTTGATATTGTCCTGAAAGACCATTTTACGGCTGATGGCCGGGTCGGTGTCTTCATAGCAGATTAATACGCCAAAGTGATATTCTATGTTATTGAGCCTGACCGGGAACAGAATAAAGTCTTCACCGGGAGTCAGGTTATAATCGTAATCATAGGGGCTAAGCTGCATAAATAGTTNNACAGCGGGGGAAACGATTTTTTGAAGGGGATGTATTCGCCGAAGGGAACCAGGTGGATTTTGTCGTATCGCAGGTGGCTTTGTCTTCCGGTGGGCAGATACAGATAGGCGGAGTTATAACGGTCCACAACACCCAGTTCGCCGCGTACCACGCCCACATCTGCTCCGTGGGCGCCGACCAGTATGTAGCATTGGTTCTTTTTGGCATATTCGGCTATCAGGCGATTAAACAGCACGGGTTCACTTTCGGGTTTATCGAGAAAATATTCACGATATCCGGGATTGAGGCTGGTCAGGACCATGGTTTCCGGCCAGACGATAAGTTTGGCGCCGGCCTGAATGCACTGATCGCTGAGGACAAACAGGTTATCCAGAATCGCCCCGGCGTTGTCGGTCTCTTCCTTGACAGCGGTGGGGACATTGGTCTGAACCGAAGCCGTAGAGCAGTGGGAAGCGATTTCTCGGCTGTCATCGATTTCTTTAAGTTGGTAATTTCCATAAAGCATGGATGCTGCAATCAGCGCACCTGTCAGGGCGGCACTGAGCCAGAGACGTTTACTGAAAATGCGTCTGTGTCCGATCGCCAGAATGGCCTCCGCGGCCGCGCCGTTGACCGCGGCAATCAGAGCGGAGATGCCGAAGGTGCCGAACAGGTCGGCGATTTGAATCAGCGGCAGGTGCTGATACTGGCTGTGGGCCAGAAAATACCAACTGAAGCCGGTGAACAGGAACGATTGAATGGATTCGGCCCCGACAAACAGAATGGGAATAGCCAGCACCATAGGCCAATTCCGCCGGCGTAATGCGCGAACACCCAGTGCCAGCAGTGGCCAGTACAGGGCCTGAAATGCGGCAAAACATGCATAGCCCGGCCCGGTAATCGGAATCAGCCAGTAAAGGTTGCCCAGCCAGTAGGCCAGCGAGATCAGAAATGCGATGAAGAATAAGGGTTTGCCCGGCGATTGAGGGTGGCAGGCCAAGACAAACGGAACCAGGGCGATCCACGCCAATCCATCCAGATTCCACGGGGCCTGACAAACCGTCAGCAGACCTGCGGACAATATCAGCAGGGGAATCTGCAATAGATAATAAGGTTTGTGTCTGTGACTGGATTGTGTAGAATTTATCTTGCCACCCATGTCGTCAGCTCCTTGAGGGCTTTCTGGATCGCGCTGCGATCGTAGGTTTTTCCATTATTCATCCGGATATGAAATTGCCTGATGAAGGCCTCCAGAAACAGCGGCGTGTCGAGGATGGTCTGGGCGTGAATGCCCATTTCCACGAACAGGCGTTTAAGCTCGAACGATTCGAATTGATTCAGCGGGGCGGTACTGTTGGCTTCGATTTGGATTTTGAGGTCGGCCAGCCGCTTGCGGGAGTTGATGACATAGTCTTCGGAGATATCGAAGCCGCAGTAGTTGCGTCCCAATTGCAGTGCGGCTGCGGCAGTGGTGCCGGAACCGCTGAACGGGTCCAGGACCATCTCGCCGGGATTGGAACTGACCGCGACGGCGCGTGCCAGCAGCAGCTCAGGCATCTGGCAGGGGTGCCAGCCCTGTCGCTCTTTGAATGAACCGCAAACGCGGGAATAGCAATCCCAGGTGTCGCCGGCGATTTTGCCGATGCTGATGGCCCGGGCATCGTTGTAATAAAGCTGTCGGTCGGAGGGGATGCGGACGGCCAGGTCGTTAAAGACAAAGTTCTTCACATCCCGGACAAAGTACAGGATATGGGTATGCGACTTGGCGAATTTCTGGGTGGTTTGCTGGCCGAAGGTGTAGTGCCAGATAATCCAGTTGCGAACGCTCAGGCCGAGTTCTTCGCCGATGATGCGAATGTGGGCGGCATAGTCGTCGGCAATGGCGACGTAGAAAGAGCCGTGGGGCTTAAGAACCCGCAGGCAGGCCGTCATCCAGTCCCGCGTCCAGGCGAGATAGTTGTTTTTTTCGAGCTTGTCGTGGTATTTGTCGTAGCGAAAGCCGACATTGAACGGCGGATCGGCAAAGACCATATCCACAAACGGCTGATCGATTTTGTCGAGCAGCTCGATGCAGTCGCCAAGCAGGATGTTATTGTGATACTCATGCATAGGGCGATATCATACAGGCAAGCCAAATGTTTGCAAGTCTTGTCTGGAAAAAGGATTATTCAAAAAAACCGGCCAGCCTTGCCGCTGTCAGGCTGGTGTAATCCGGCACCTGAATCAGGGCGTCGGCTGCCTCGGGCAACTCGGCCGGGTCTGTTCCTATAGTAATGGCGACATATTTCATCCCGGCGTTACGACAGGCCTTGAATCCGGAGGAAGAATCTTCAAAAACAAGGCATTTTTCCGGCGGGAGTTCCAATTCTGCTGCGGCTCGAAGGAGTCCTTCCGGGTCCGGTTTGCCCACTTTAAGCATGTCGCGATTGATAGCAGTCTTGAAAAAGCGGCTGATATTCAGTCCATTCAGGACAAATTCGACATTTTCTCTCGGGGAATTGGAGGCCGCTCCGCAGGGGATGCCGGCTGCTTGCAGGTCTTCCAGCAGGCGTTTAAGGCCGGGGATTTCCCTTAGATGCGGGGCAAAACTGGTCCGGTAGAGCGTTTCTTTTTCGTCGGCAATCTGCTGAATCAGCTCAGCGGGGGCGTGGTCGCCGAAGAGATTGCGGACGATTTTGTCGTTGCTGCGGGCGTGGATTCGCTCGTGATAATCGCGCTCGGTGAAATTCAGGCCGTGTTTGGCGGTCAGGGCCAGCCATGCGTCCCTGTGAAAGGCGGTATTATTGACCATCGTGCCGTCCACGTCAAAAATGACGGCAAAAGTCGGTTTTTCTGTTTTCAATTTCAATTTTCCTGTTTAAAGTAGTCCAAAAAGAGAGGAAAAGTGTACGGGAATCGGGTTCGGAAAGCAAGGGGCTTTGCCGGGCAAAATGGATTGAAATACGAGAAGGCTCACTTTATCCCAAGGCAACTTGTAAGAATTTTTTACAAGTTCAGACCGACGGCAACAGGCAGATTAGGCAGGTATATGAAATCAAAAGAATCGGCGATTGAACGGTATATTAAACTGCGTGAGCTGATTGACCAGATGGCGGCGGATTTGGAGACGGTCAACGCCGGGGGGATGGTCTGTCGGAAGGGGTGCTGCGACTGCTGCGTCAATCTGACGGTGTTTCCGGTAGAGTTTTTTGCGATTGTCGAGGGGATGAAAAAGGCCGGGGTGAGCAAACCTGCCTTTGATGCGGCCAGGGCCTGCGGGTATCTGGATGAACAGGGGGCGTGTGTGATTTATCCGTTCCGGCCGATGATCTGCCGGACGCAGGGGCTGCCGCTGGCGTTTTATGATGAGCAGCAGGAGGGGTATTCAGTGACCTTCTGTCCGAAGAATTTTGCCGACGACGACCCGGAAGACCTCGACTTCGGCCCGGATAATACGCTGAATCTGGACGACCTCAATGATGCGCTGTTCGAGATTCATCTGGCGTATCTGGCCGAGCATCCTGAATCAGGCTATACCGAACAGACCCGAATTGAATTGAGCCGGCTGGGGGAATACTTGTAAAGGTAAAAGGTAAAAAGCAAAAGGAAAAAGGGGGTTTTGGGAAAATCGGTCGTGATAGAGAGTCTGTATTAGTGAGGTATGATTCGATTTGAAAAAACAGGGGTGATTGGATGAGAAATGTCGTTTTGATTTTATGGATAGGGATTTTTGTTGGGCCTGCGATGGCGGAGCAGAAGCCGCCTCAGAATGCAGCGGATATTTACAGAAAGGCGTTTGAGTTATATCAGACCGAAGGCCAGAAATGGACTCAGGAGGTTCTGGATGAATTGGAGGCGAAGAAACAAAGCAGGACAAGTGAATCTGAGCCGAATCTGCAGGACTTTCGCATGCACGTGGCGGAATTGAGAGAAAGGGCTGCCTGGCAGATGGAAGAAAAAATCTCAGATTTCGCCGACGGATACGGCCAGCTCGATAAAGAGATTGAGGAATATGTCTCCAGCCATCGGGATGTCATCAATCTCGTCTGGCAGGCAGCGGCAATTCCAGGGTGCAGTTGGGATTTGAATCCGAGTGATCACTATGACCTGGTTTATGTAACGGAGTTATCCAGGAAGAATACGTCGTTGAGGGATTTACACAATCTTGTGATGGCGGATATCAGGATTGAGGAAGAAAAGGGAAATTGTATTCGTGCGATTCATCAAACAGTTGAGTTGCTGCAAATCACTTCCCATGTCGGCAATCAAGAAGTAATGGATTTTCTGACAGCGATGGGATTTGTCTCTAAAAATGTGTCCTATCTGCAGCGGCAGATCGGCAGGATTCCCCCTGATGTGAAATTGCTGGACTGGCTGAACGAGCGGCTGGATCAGGAAAATAAACGTATTCCATCCCTTGCCGATTGCCTTCAGAATGAAAATATATCGTTTAACAAAGAGGCCTTTGAGAATTTATTCAAATTGTACGATCCCAACTCGACATTCACGGTTTCGGATGAATACCTGAACTGGAGCAGACTTTATCATGATGCGTTTCGCAAAAAATTGATACACGCTGTATCTCTTCCCTATCCGCAGGCCATTGTACAACTGGAGAAACTGTATGCAGCCTTGCAATGGGATACAAACAATATCTGGGAAAATCCGAATCAGAAGATATTGGATCGGGATAAGGCGTATCGTTGCGATGCTTTATTAACGATGACAATCGAGGATAATAGGACTCAAGTTTTTGAGATTTCCGTTAGAACACAGAATCATTTTAACGCCTTATGTACAGCCGTGAAAGTTTATCAGGCGTATGCGAGGGCAGGGCTATTGCCGGACCAACTTCCGGCCGGCTGCCCGATGGATTTGTTTGCTATGAAGCCGTTTGCTTATGAAACGACATCGGACGGCTTTATGCTTCGGTCCGCGGGCAAGTCATCTGCTCCAGACGATGATTTCAAGTATGAATATAAACTGACAAAATAAAAATCGATGATTTGGTTGTGAAAATAAGGAGAATAAGAAAAACATGGCATGGAGGGTGACGATGACAAAAACGGCAATGGGCATTATGATGATGTTGGTTCTTTTCGCAGTTCCGACAATCACAGCAGCGAACAGGGACCTGAACGATTTAGTACGCCTGTATTCAACGCAGCGAATTGTGGAGCTGGATATCAACGAAACCTGCACATTCAAGCTCAAAGACGGCCGACAGCGCGTCATCCGGCTTGTCTCTGTCGAAGAACAGCGGGATTCTGTCGTGGACCTCGTTCGTCGCGCTCATGTGCGTGTTGCGATCGACGGCAAACCGCTGGACTTGCTGTGCGAACCCTGCCGGATGCCGACCGAGATTGATGGACTGCGGCTGCAGGCGGACACCACGTCCGGTTATGGCAATATAGAAAAGCGGGTACAGTTTTCTTTGTGGGATGCCGCCGATCCAATCGTGGACACCACCCGTTTTGCCTTTCCTCTCCAAAATTACCGGCTCTTTTCACACGGAACGCAGGCCTACAACGAGCCTGTATATCTTGGCACCGGGGATGATGATCCGGCCGGCCAGAAGTTCTATCATGATTATGGATTTGATATGGCTGGTTTTGAGGGCGGGGAACCTGTATTCAGCGCCATCGAAGGAGATGTTGTGTATTTCTGGCCCAACCGGGACAATATCTGTTCTATTTTGGTGCAGGACCGCAACGGATTTGTGCTGGAACACGTGCATCTCAACGCAGTCGAACCGAATATCGTTTTGAATACCCATGTCGCTGCCGGCCAGAAGATCGGTACGCTGGGCAAGACCGGCCCCTCGGGCAATTTTTCCCATCTGCACGTGGGAACCTACCTTCAGCTTGGCGATACATCTCTTAAGCCGGGGGATCCCGATAATCCCAATCGGCGACTAAATCTTTATCCGTGGCTGGTGACAGCCTATCAAGCTGTGCATCCTAAAGGACTGCTGGCGGTTGCCCGGCCGCACCATATCGTCCTGGCTGGGGATAAAATAGTGTTCGACGGGTCGAATTCGCTGGCCTGGGGCGGCAATAAGATTACCCAGTGGAGCTGGGAGTTCCCTGGCGGCCAGACAGTCGATCAAGTTCGGGCGGAAAAGGTGTTCGACCGGCCGGGTTCTTATGTTGCGACGCTGCGGATCAAAGATAATCAGGGGAATGAAGATGCGGACTTCTGTCAGTTTAAGGTATTTTCCCGAGAGAATACGGAAAAAAACATGCCCCATATTTTTATGTCTTATACGCCGACCGAAGATATCCGGCCCAACGAGCCGGTGCGGTTTCGATTCTGGATGCAGGGCACGGACAGCAGGCCGATGCGCGTGGTTTTCAGTGATGGCACAAAACTGGATGAATATCAGCCCGATTCTGAGTTTACTCATGCCTTTAAGACCCCCGGCCTGTATATCGTGACGGCCCAATGTGACGTGGATGGCAAACCGATGATGCAGAAGCTGAAGGTGGTTGTCGATTCGCCACCCAAACTCAAGTAGGGCAGCAGTAGCCAGAATATGGATATAAAAAACGCCGGGGCTGCTAAGTGCCCCGACGTTTTATGTGACTTGAATTCAAACGATTTAACGTTCTCTAAAAGTAGTGATGACGCTGTACGCCATCATATTTCCTTGAAGTCATGCAGCAGTTCTTGAAACCGATGTCCTGAACCGCATGGACATGGATCATTGCGGCCGAGTTTTTCTTGCAATTCTTTGTCCCCGTGGACGATTTGTGGTCCGCGTTTAACCCGTGTTTCAGAAGGATACCCCTTCCTGCGTTTGCTCATGACCTCAAAAGCACTGTGTTTCCTCGTTGTAATAGTTCTTTTCCATTATGCACCTCTCTTTCTAAACCATTGATGAAAAAATCAGAAAAACCCATTTCTGATTTAGATGAATATCTTATACTATAAAAGGGAAGAGACGTCAATTCCAAACAGATATTGATAAAAGAATGGTGAAGGTGTATTGGTTCAGCCTGAAA
>DLFY01000039.1 GCA_002482415.1 Phycisphaerales bacterium UBA7708 | reverse complement strand
TATTCCGCGACGGCCACGGGCCGTTTTATGCCGCGTGTATTCACGGGGTCGAGTTACCCTACATAGCCGCGGTGAGAAAAGCCGTTGCTGGAAGCTGGCGGCTGAAAGCTCTGTAGCCGCGACGAACCGGAAAATTTNNTCAAGTAGGATCAGTATAGAATGTTGTATGATGGTCCCCAGGAGGTTCCTATGAATATGTGCAATGGCGTATTGATGTTGATGCTGGCAGTTTTGAATACAGCAAGTGCTTCTGATGACAGCCAAAGAAAAACAATCGACATCTATCCTGAAAATCCGGCTTACTGGATGTATGGAGGCAAACCTGTCCTGCTGATTGGGGGAAGTGACGATGATAATCTGTTTCAGCATCCTGAGCTTAAACAGCAGCTTGATATTCTCAAGTCAATCGGTGGAAATTATATCCGCAATACCATGAGCGGCCGGAACGATGGAGGCTGGGAAGTGCACGCGTTCAAGAAGCTGCCCGATGGGAAATACGATTTGGATCAGTGGAATCCGGAGTATTGGAACCGTTTTGCAGCGATGCTCAAATGGACCCATGAAAGAGATATCATCGTGCAAATCGAAGTGTGGGAGACATTTGATTATTACCGTGAGCACTGGGCAGCCCATCCATTCAATCCCAAAAACAATATCAATTATTCCGCACAGCAGAGCGGACTTCCGACCGAGGTCAACTCTCACCCCACCCGTACCGAAAACAACTTTTTCTGGTCGGTCCCCAAGGAACGGAATCAGAAACTTGTTCTCCAGTATCAGCAGAAATTTGTAGATAAAATGCTGTCTTATTCCCTGCGGTACGGACATGTCCTGTATTGTATGGATAACGAAACCTCAGTCACGCCGGAGTGGGGCTATTACTGGTCCGACTATATCAAAANNACAAAACCAAAGCTCAGGCCGCTGGAGTCCGGGTCCACACCACGGAGATGTGGGATCGATGGGATTTGTCCGACAGGCAGCATAATCCATCGTTTGACCATCCGGAGATTTATTCGTTTCTGGATGTTTCACAGAACAATCATCAGAGCGGACAGAAACACTGGGATAATGCCCAAAAACAGAAGAGCCGGATTGCTTCTCATGTTCGTCCTTTGAACAATGTCAAGATATACGGGGCCGATACGGGTTCTTTTGGTACGGATCGGGATGGTCAGGAACGGTTTTGGAGAAATATCTTCGGCGGAATGGCATCCGCCCGCTTCCACCGCCCCAAATCCGGACTTGGCCTGAATGGCACTGCTCAGGCAAATATTAAAAGCATGCGGATGCTGATCGACAGGATGGATATTTTTCGTTGTCAGCCCCATAATGATCTGTTATCCGATCGGCAGGATAACGAAGCCTTCTGTATCGCCTGTCCGTCCAGGGAATACGCGGTCTATTTTCCGAATGGCGGTGAGGTCAAAATGAACATTGAAAATCCCCGGCAGGTGACTCTGTATTGGCTGGATATTATACGGTCTGAATGGAAAGAGCCGGTGATTTGTCCAGACAGCAGTATAATCACATTAAAGTGTCCCACAGAAGGATACTGGGCTGTTCTGATTCAGTAACATAGAGTATAAGCAGAATCCGTCGGTTCTTTGCCTCCGATAACCGTGACCAGGTTATTATGCTATGGTAATTTAATGCCTGGTCGTATATGAGCATCTGAATGAGGTATTGGCTGTCAGATACTGCTATTCTCTGGTTGAAATAGGGATTTCTCTGATAAAGTCATTTCTTTTGTTCGTTGGTGCAGAATTAGGGGTTGACGGAAGGATGCCTTNNCACTAACATTAAAAGATGAACTTTCTATTGAAATTCGCTTTTAATGAGGACAGATTTTGAATAAACATCAAAACAGGGTTCGGTTAATTGATATTGCACGACATGCAAATTTGTCTGTGAATACGATATCAAAAGTACTGAATGGAAGGGAAAAACAGGCCGGAATCGCAGCAGATACGGCTAAGCGGGTCAGGAAGATTGCCGAAGAGCTGGGATATGTTCCGGACCAGATGGCCCGGTGTCTGCGTGCCCAAAATACGGATACGATAGGGGTTTATATTGACAAAATCACCGATCCGGTGCGGGCTGAACCNNTCAGGAACTGTCGAACCGGGGCTTGTTTCCACTGATTATGCTCGCCGAGGCCGGCTATGAAAAGTGCCGGGAGGCGTTTATCCGAAATCGTATTGAAGGGCTGATCCTGTGCGGTACAATGAAGGCCATGAACAGGGATTTTTTTGATCGTTTGTATGACAATAAAATCCGAACGGTGGTTACTGGATGTTTTTTTCACGACCGAGATATTGATGGTGCATTCAAGGATGTCTCATTTGTCAATGTCAATAATGAGAAGGGGGTTCAACTGCAGATAAATCATTTGCTTGGACAGGACAGAAAACACATAGCATTCATAGCCGGTCCCTCCCATGATTCGGATATGCATCTTAGGAAGAAAGCGTACTCTGAATTGATTCAAAAATATCATGAGCCGCTCATCGGTAAACTGGCTCAAGACACATCATATCTTGAGCATGGTTATGGGGCCGTGGATGCACTGCTTGACAGCAGGAAGAAAATAGATGCTATCATTGCCTATGATGATGAGGTTGCTCTTGGGGCCATTCGGCGTCTTCACGAGAAGGGCTTGAATGTTCCTGCCGATGTTGCAGTAATCGGGTTCGATAATGCCCCCGAAGACGATTTTACCATACCACGATTAAGCAGCGTCAGTCTGCCCACCCGGGAAATCGGTATAAAAAGTGTGGAACTGCTGCTGGACCGGCTTGAGAACAAGGCGGAGCCGAAGACAATTTATGTTGAGCCTGCACTGGTTGTGCGCGAAAGTACACGGCCTGCCATATAGCAATGAGAGCTGAACACCAGGTGAATGACTCAATGCTCAATCAGTCTTGTGTTTGCTGCAGTCTGTAAATACGGCTTTGAGGCCCAGGTTTCGAATTTGAATGGATGCTTTGGCAAGGCCTGTGACTTCCCAGCCGAGATTGATGCTGCTGATGCGATAATCGCTTAGATCCCGGGAGCCGGCCAGATAGCCCCGTGCCCAGGATTCGTCCATGCCCTTAAGAAGAATCGGCAGTATATCGGTATCCACCGTGACCCATTCCCGATCATGCAGGCTCTTGACCCCGCAGGCCTTAGCGCCGGGGGTGTAGATCATTTTTTGCGAAGGATCGGCAGTGTCCTGAGCAATATATTCCGGCCAGTCACGGTAACGATGGTCATACAAGGGGATAATAAACCAGCCGAAATCGCCATATCCGGGGGATTTGTTGCTGCAATTCTGGATTGTGAGGACAAAAGGCACCTGTGCGGTATGACTGCTGGGCCTGTTGCCTTCACCCATATTGTATTCTGCTTCAATCAGCCTTGCCTCAATGTGAAACTTCAGGCTCTTCAATTCCGCCATGGAAGGGCAGTTTGCGATGGCCTGTTCAACCAGCAGATGAGGCCAGGGCTGCCCGTCCTGCCTGAATTTGCCCTCGAATTCAGGCCGTGAATCCAGCATTAATACCAAATCCGAAAGGTCTCTTCCGGGCGGACAAATCGTGATGCTTTTGGCCTCGTTTGAAAACCGTCTGGCTCCTGCGTCCAGTTCCTGAACCTCCGCCTTGCTGATGGTGTATCGACTGTGCCACTGCACCAGATCCCAGACGGATTGAGTGTGTTTATTCCGGTTCAAATACCCTTCGACAACTCGCACACCATGCTGGGGAGCAATTACGCGGAAGCCCTGTGTAAAGTGCGTGTCTTGAATCAGTTCCGTTGCGATGTCGTTGCTGTCCGAGACAGCGTAAACGGCTGAGCCGTAAACCAGCAGCAATACAATCCAAATTCTATCTGTCATTATTTTTCCTGTCAATCGGGCCGCCTGTGTTTCAAAGAACCGCAGCACACAAAGCCCGAAGATTCTCGATGGGCGTACCCGGCGGGACCTCACATCCCGGCATCAGGATAAACCGCGAGCCGCCTTTCTGCAAACAATTCTGAGCGGCTTCAGCGACCTGCTGTGGTGTCCCCTCCAGCAAAATTCCGGACGGATTGACATTACCGCATAGAACGACATCGGGTCCTGCTTTCTGCCTGGCCTCATCCAGCGGAACCATCCAGTCCACATCGATGATGTCTGCGCCGGTGTGAACCATAAACGGAAGGATAGAATTGATATTGCCGCAAATGTGCAGCTTGACACGACCGCGGGCGTTATGGATGGCGTCAATCAATTGGCTTTCAAACGACAAGACAAATTGTTCATACAAGTCCGGCCCAATCAGACTGGCGGCCGCATCGCCAATGCCGATCATATCCGCCCCGGCCTGGATTTGGGCTATCGCAAAATCAATGGCATTACACAAGAGAACCTGCCCGGCCTCCTGAAACAGTTCCGGCCTGTCCATCAGGTCCATCAGGGCGTTCTCGACCCCGCGCAGGTCGGCATATTCGGCAAACGGGCCTTCCACCCACCCCAGAACGCTGTGCGTGGAACCGACCGCCGCGGCCATGGCCTCTACACTCTGGACACGCTGAAGCATCCGGCGGCTGTTATGGATATTGACTGGTTTTAATTTCTGGATATCAGCGGGCGTTTGAATCAGATGCCGGATTGGTTTTCCGACACCCTGTTCGGGATACTCAAACTCCATGCCGAAATCGGCAGCTTCCCGCCACGGATCGCTGATGGCGCTGATCTGGTCCAGTTGGAATTCCCTGACAACCGCCAACTGAGCCTTGACCAGGACGTCGCCGTCAAGGTAGTATTCACGGTAGGTGTGCCCCACAAAATGGGCCGCCCAGGCCATAAAGATGGGCGTCACAGCGGGCCTGTCATAAGGCCGACCATGCAAAATGGCATCCATACGTTCTTTGGAATTCATAGCAGTCTCTAAAACATTGTCTTGTGAACTTAACTTGTCTTTATAAAAACAGCCTTCCATCAATAAGCAATCCTATTTTTCAGACAACATATCCATAATCTGATTCCATTTGGGAGCGGAAGTCTGCGCCCCCAGACGGGTTACCGATAAGGCCGCGGCCGCATTGGCAAAACGCACGGAGTTCTTTAAATTCCTGCTCTCGGCAAAAGCTACCGCCAATGCTCCATTAAACACGTCGCCCGCAGCAGTGGTGTCAACCGCTTTGACCGGGAACGCTGGAATCACCCCCTTAAATTCGGTCGAATAGACATAAGCTCCGGCAGCACCCATGGTTATGATTACTGTTTTGACGCCTCGCTGGTGGAGAGTTTTAGCCGCACATTCGGCAGTGGCGGCATTCGTGACTTCGATGCCTGTCAATATCTGCGTTTCGCTCTCATTCGGGGTCAAAATGGACACGTTTTTGAGAATCTCATCGCTCAAAGGCTGTGCCGGGGCGGGATTCAGTATCACGCAGATATTTCTTTCGGCGGCAATTTTCGCTGCAGCCTGAACCGTTTCAAGGGGTGTTTCCAACTGCATCAGGAGGATATCGGCTGATGCAATTACCGCTCGGGCTTTTTGGATATCATCAACCGATAATTCAGCATTAGCCCCGGATGCCACGCCGATGCTGTTCTGTCCGTCCTCGGCAACAAATATCAGGGCTACGCCGGACGGCTTGACAGGGTCAGTAAAGACGAATTCGGTATGAATTCCATCTTTGCCAAATCCTTCAACCGCCTGCTTCCCGAACATATCATTGCCCACGCGGGCGATAAAGGTCACATCGCCTCCGGCTCTTGCGGCGGCAACGGCCTGATTGGCCCCCTTGCCGCCGGCGGCGGTCGAAAACTGTCCTCCCAGGAGAGTCTCCCCGGGTTTGGGGATTCGCTTCATTTGTAAAATCATATCCGTGTTGCTGCTGCCGACGACAACGATCTTTTTATTCATAGGGTTCTCCGGTCATAAATTCCGAATTAGAGAGGGTATGAACGGTGCTATTTTGACAGCTTGGAAATAATGATTAGAGCCAGTCCCACGATATAGAAAACAAACATCAACAGGAGCAGTTTATTTGTGCCCCTGGGGGCGGATTGAAATTCTTTCCAGATAAATACACCCCAGAATGCAGCTACCATCGTGGCACCCTGTCCTAAGCCGTAGGAAATCGCAAAGCTGGCGGCCCCGGCAGCGATAATACTGAATGACATGCCCAGATTCCATATCATGCCCCCCAGTATTCCTACCAGGTGCAGACGCGGGCTGCCTTTGGTGAAATAATCGCTGAAGGGCACCGGCTGGCCGGTGAAGGGCTTGATCATCACAATACTGTTCCACAGGAAATTCGAAGCAAACAGCCCCAGCGAAAACAGGACAATTGCAGTATAAGGACTGAGTTTGCCGGCTTCCAGCACCTTACCATCCGACAGGGTTCCCATGGCTCCGGCCACGAAACGATAGAAAAAGCCCATCAAGACACCCGCGGCTATCGAAATAATAATCCCCTTGGCGGTGGTTTTGCTTTCCGGGGATAATTTCCGATAGGCGATGGCGTCCAGAATAATAGCAAGAACAACGCAAGCTACACCCGCAAACAGAATCGTCGCATTGCCGGAGGTTGCCGGGTCATAGTTGGTGATGACACCGATGACCAGGGCCAGGCCGACGCCGATTGGAAACGCCACCGCCATCCCCGCGATATCGATTGCCGCGACCAGTAAAATATTGGACAGATTGAAGATGATGCCTCCCAGAAATGCCGACCCGAGAGCTGATGAGGACGCCTGTTTTAAATCGGGGATAAAACTCCGTCCGCCGGTGCCCATGCTGCCGAGGGTAAACGCCAGCACCAGTGAAAACAGCAGGACCCCAATGGCATAATCCCAGTAAAACAATTGAAAACGCCATTCCCGGCTGGCCAGCTTCTGGGTGTTTGCCCATGAGCCCCAGCATAGCATGGTAATAATACACATCAGGACTGCTACAGAATACGCTTCGACGATGACCATGTGACACCTCCTTAAATCAACTTCTTTGCCTGCAATTGCGAATTCAATAACCTGATTATAGCCTAAAACAGGATAGAGTCACTTTATTTTTTCGATTCCCGTTCGTCTTTTCTGCTGCAGCCGACAAAAAAGCAATGTGAATGATGTGATTTTTACGGGATGGTTATAATCAAAATCAAGATGCCCTGTTGGGGCAAAATTGCCATGATGTTTTTAAGTATATATACAGCAATGTTTTATGTTGTCACCAAGGGCGGTAACANNTCCTGCAGACAAAAATTCATAGAAAAACAGGTAATTCGCTTGACAGGTGAGACGATAATAAATATATTAACATTAACGTTAATGATGTCCAAAATCGTTCGTGAGTGAAAATTATGCTGCCACAGACAGGATCGCAAATGGCTTCTCTGCGGAAGATTTGGGTTAAGATGCAGCGGTTTTTGCAGCATCGGCCAAGCTGCTGTATTCGGCATGTCTATGGTGCTTTATCATCTTTATTGAACTCAGGCAGCAATATCTTAATGCGATATAAGATGCTAAGAAATGCCTTGTATGTTCTGTGGCCGGGGGACAATTCCTGAACATATTGGATCTTCGCGATTTCGGTTTATGTCCAAGCGACCTGACTGGATGTCAAAACAATATCAGAATTGTGTGTTTCCTGGCCATTGTGATTGAATCAGGAGGCAAGCGAAGGTCTTTCGCGTTGGTGCAATGCATGTAATCCTTTTTGGCGGAGTGAGTTAGAAAGTTTACTTTAAACAGGAGAATTAAAATGAACAAGCGAACACGATTGGCAGGAGTGGTATTGGCATGGGTGATGATGGCGGGGGTGGTATTGGCGGATCCCAATGAGCTTCTCACTGGGGTGTCGGTTTATAATTGTTCAGGTTACTATGGGACATACGTCCCCATGGGGTGTGTCAATGGGAATGGCCTTAATATCAATGGTCCGGATACGCACACCAATACATTGAATGATAATGCTTCGTGGTATGATGGATTATCAGGTCCCATGTGGATTACTTTCGATCTGGGCGGAGAAGGTACGCTGCAGCAATTGAAAATCTGGAACGCCAATTTTGCCGTAGGCAGCCCTGTTTATATGTGGAAATATGCGCAGGTGCTGGTGTCTCTGACAGATCCGGAATTTTCCGATCCGAATCACTACCAGAATCTGGGGCAAATCGAGATTCCGATGGCTCCCATGACGACGACCGATTCTTTCGGAAAGGCATTTAGCATCAGCCACACCGGAACAATTCGTTATGTCAAGCTGGTTCTTAAAGAAAAGTGGGTTGGAGGCAATACCGACGGGGGCCTGGCGGAAGTTCAATTCCGCGGGGATATAAAGCGCGATGCGCCCGTGCTGGCGCCGGAAATCTCAACCGCTGCGCTTCTCAATTATTCAGGACATTATGCAAGCTATCAGCCTTCATTTTGCTTGAACGGAGCCGGCCTTAATATCAATGGCGTTCAGGATACACATTCCTGCACACCGGCAGACGGTACCGCATGGTTTGAGAACGCAACTTCTTCATGGATTACCGTCGATCTGGGCGGCATAGGCACACTGAGTCAGCTTAAGATATGGAACCTCAATCTTTACCCGGGAATACCGTTCTATTATCAATGGAGATATGCGCGTGTTCTGGTGTCTTTGACAAATCCGGCTTTTGATAATCCTGCGCAGTATCAAGATCTTGGAATCATCGAGATTCCGCTGGCTCCCATGACAAGTACGGACCCCTTTGGTACGGTGTTTCCCATCACGCATACAGGTGATATCCGTTATGTAAAACTCATTTCTCTCGAGTCATGGGGCGGTCCAAGCGCGCCGGCGGGTTTAGGCTTGTCCGAAATTAAGTTTTACGGAACCGTCGAACCGATTCCGGTGCCGCTGACCCTGGTTGGCTACTGGCCGCTGGATGGCAATGCCGAGGATGCCAGCGGTAACGGCAATCACGGCACGACCGTCGGCGGGATTAGCTGGGTTGACGGTCAGCATGGCCAGTGTGCCCAGTTCAACGGTACGGATACGGGTATCGACATTGCGAATCCCGAAAACTTCGATTTTACCGACGAAATATCCCTGTCGTTCTGGGTCAATCAGGAAGCGGCCCAGTCATCGTATGCCATGGTGCTGAACAAGATGTCCTGTTCTTTTGCCTCGCTGGAGGGCTGGATGATCTTTACGGGTCAGGACGGCTGGACGTCGACCGGCATGAATAACTGGTTTAAATCCACCATTGATAGCTATGGGGTTCGAACCACTCCGACCTGTGTTGACGGGTGGCATCATGTCGCTGTAACGGTCAAGGGGACTGTCCTGAAGGTTTACTTTGACGGATTTCTGCACGAGGGGTGGGGGTATGATCTGCCCGGCCCCATGAAGGGTGCGGCGGGTTATCCGCTGGCCTTTGGCCATAAATCCAATCCGGCCGGTGATCTGGGATCCTTCTGGAAGGGCAAGCTCGACGAGGTTCGTTTTTATCACGGCACGCTGAGTCTTGAAGACGTCAAGGCCCTCTATCAGCAGGGCGGCGGCATACTCTGTGCGACCGAGCCGATTGCCGAAGACATCAATAAAGACTGCCATGTGGATTTAAGTGATTTTGCCATGATCGCGGCCCATTGGCTGGAATGCTATTCCTATAACAATTACGGCTGCGAATAAGCGAAAGCAGGGTATGCACACACTATATGCGGCGGCAGAGCTTGATGACTGCCGCCGCATCTTTAAGAACCAGTTAATGTCATATACCAGGCATGAGAAGGCGATTTCGGTATGAACAGGGAAAAAACACGGGACACAAACGGATTTACGCTGATTGAGCTTCTGGTGGTCATCGCGGTGATTGCACTGCTGCTGGCGATTGTAGTGCCGGTACTGAGAAAGGTGAAGGCTCAGGCCAGAAAGGCGGTCTGTTCCTCTCAGCTTCATCAGTGGGGTGTAGCGCTGATTGCCTATGGCGGGGATCATCACAGCCGACTGCCTAAAACTCCCGGCACCAATATTGGTCAGTTATGGCCGAGCATGGTGGTGGTGGACAGCGAAAATGCTTATATCAAGCCCTATTATGCCCAGGGGGATTTCAGCCTCTATTCCATCGGCAGTTATGTGGCAGGGTATGAGAAAGACACCACAACTCCTTCCCACAGCGTCTATTTCTGCCCCGAGGCATCGGAAGTCTATCGCGAGATGCTGATTCAGCACTATGTTCCCAAGGGATATTTCCATGCGACATATAACTACTTCGGACAGGTCAAAAGCTGGGCACACCTGACGCCCACACCCAAGACTGTGGTTCGTGACCTGGCCGACAACCTTAATAGTACCGGCAGAAAACTGATGATGGCGGATCACTTTATCAAAGTATCCTACTCGGCGGCCGCCCCCATGGTGCCGGGTGCGTGGGCTTATAATCACGGACTCAAAGGTCCTTCCTATCTGGCGGACCTGGGCAGCCGGGTTCAGTACGATACGGCGCTGCTGGAGCCGCCGGCGATTGCGGGAACCAATAATCTGTTTACGGACGGCTCCGTGGGTTGGAAAGACAGGGGGGATTTCAATCTCGATCAAATACGCGGCCTGAGTGATGATAACGGCAGAATCGGCTGGATATCGAGTGGAAACAAGTGGTTGATGACCACCTACTAAAACACGGTATAATTTTGTACTGGCTGATTGACTGGGTTTGAGTACGGCTGTTGCGTCTTGCCGATTTGTGTGGTAAATTATTACGACGATTCTATTTTCGTCAGTTGGGTCAGAACATCTGGCTATTTGGAGAAATTCATGAATTCATGTGTAAAACTGTGTATCGTTCTTTGCCTGTCGGTCTGTGCATGGGGCGAAGTAAACAAGGTCTCCGGTTCGGATCAGCAGACGCTGTCCGGGCAGGCTGAAATCCAAATCGGCGACCCGGATTTTACCCTGGACCTGATTCAGGATACGGGTGGAATTCATGAAGTTGTCACACTGGATAATCATCGCACCATCACCAGTGTTCCATGGATGCTGCAGATCGATGGGAAAACCATGACACCGGAAAAAGATTTCTTTCGAATTAATGACCGCGATAAAAGGAAACAAGAAGCCTCAATTATTATTGAAGGGACAAATGCCCTGTTTGACTGGACGCTCAAATACAGTGTTGAAGTGCCCTCGTGCGTAACCAAGACGCTGACGCTGAAAGCTCACAGGCCGATCCATATTGATTCGGTATCCTTGTGGAATGCCGCGTCTGAAGTGGAACCTGTGGTAGCGAGCACATCCTTGCTGGATATTTGTGCCTTCTATCGGGGCCAGGATGCCGGATGCTTCGTGTCTTTGGACTTTCCCTATTCAAAAATAAAAACGAAAGATGGCATCTGGAGCGTAACCTATCCTCCAAAGGAGGACCTGGCTGCCGGCAGGGAATATGCCTGCCATTCTCTGACCATTGGACGCACACAGCTTGCCAAAAATGTCCGATATGGATTCGATGATGGCGAAGTCGAGGCAATGGATCATTATGTTCAAGCTCGCTGCAAACCTCGCTTTAATCGCCCGATGACTGCCACGGCAGGCATTAATAATCGCTATACCCAGGTCGCGGATGGCGAAGTATTTTATACGATGAAGGACAATCCTACGCTTGGCTGGCATACGGATTGGCTGGAAAAAGACATCAAGCTGATGTCGGAGATTGGGCTTGAGCATTATCAGGTTTGGCCAGGTCCATTTGATGCGACGCTGGAAGATCCGGACCCGGCGTATGTAAAAAAGTTTGTAAAGTATGCAAACCGTCTGGGCGTACGCGTAGGCGACTATTCCGCCACGGAACAGTTGTTCTGTGACCATTACAACTTTTATAATAATAACCACGCCCAATTCGGGATTACTCCCGAGGAGTGCCATTTCGGCAACAAGAAATTTGTGGACCTTTACATTGCCCGGACAACCGAATACTGCAAAAAGTACGGCTTTGAAATGCACTGTCTGGACTTTCTGAAAATCTGGAAACGTGCCGAAGGAGCGGCGGACGAAGAGCTGGTTTACGCACAGGTCAGGGGTTTAACGCAGGTGCTTGAGGCCATCAACAGCGTTTCAGAGAATATGATGACCTGGTCGAATTCCGGGGTATGGGCTGAATTGCTGCCGAAAATCGCCTGGTACAATCACAATTTGTACCTGACGGACCCCTACATGGATAAGCCGTGGCACGGCCTGAACATGACTCGTCTTCTGGATGATGTCCGACGCGAGCAGATGGTTTCATTGCATTATTCGAGATTTATACCCTACAGATACCTCTCCAATGTACAGTATTTTTTCTGCCAGAATTCCATCGTGCCTGACACGGCCAATTATCAATTCGGAGCATTGTCAACACTTGCGGTAGTTCCAAATCTGGGATTTGGCGAACTTCGATTTTGGCTGGAAACGCTGCCGGATTCCAGGAAGCAGAGCATTATTGACTTTTACAGGAAATGGCTGGGGTTAATCAAAGACAACTATGACCTCTGGACGACGACGTATAACGCCGGAGACAAACCCGGCATCGGCGGCGCAGAGATATATTCCCATGCCCGTGATGACCACGGCTATATCTTTCTGGTGAATCCAAATTACTGGAGCAGAAAGGTGGTTGTACCGCTCAACGAACAGCTTGGCTTCAAGGGAAATCAGCCGTGTGAAATCAGGCAGCTTTATCCTGATGAGAAATGGTGTCTGACAAATGCCGGACCTGTGGTCAATCTGGGTCAGCAGATTCAATTCACTGTGCCGGCCCGGCAGGTTATGGTATTGCATGTCCAGCCGGCATCTCAAACGCTGCGTTCTCCCAAAGTGTATGGGATTCCTGCGGTTATTGAATCGACAAAGAAGGGGTATCGACTCAAAACAACCGGGCCGCAGGGCGCGACGCAGCGATTTGTTGTCCATTTCCCCGGGGATATTGATGTCAATCAGGTTATCGCTGAAGTGTGCCGGGATATTCCCAAACAGCGGCAGCGTTCCTGGAAGCCGACACCGTTAAAGGTTGTATCCAGAGGGCAGCAGTCCATTTTATACGAGATCACATTTCGTCATCAAATTGCCCCAAAGGAATTATCGGCATGGAAAGTCCTGGCAGGGGATTTAAAAACCGGTGTGGATGCGGGCTGGCCTGCAGGTTTGACGGCAGGTGATTC
>DLFY01000190.1:20505-20625 GCA_002482415.1 Phycisphaerales bacterium UBA7708 | reverse complement strand
AAGCTACCCGGCGAACATGGTCACTCCGGCCTACACACGGACCTATGTGGCAGGTATTGACGGCGATGCCATCGTGATGGATGCCAGCAGTATGGCAAATGCTGGAACGTGGGATCCTTC
>DLFY01000190.1:18277-20445 GCA_002482415.1 Phycisphaerales bacterium UBA7708 | reverse complement strand
TCGTCGGCAAGGCCGATACCTGGGGTACCGCCAATGGTGCAACCAACAAATGGTACTGGCGTACGGATAATAATGTCGCGACATTGCGATGGTTCCGTAATAGCATTTATGGCCCCAATATTACCCTGACCGGTGGCGGCCAGTGGCAATTTTTGTGCATGACGGTTGCGAATAATACTGCAACGGCTTATGTGAATGGAATTCGTATCGGATCTTCGGCATTTACCTTTGGGGGCGGCAATACCAATCCAATCTGGATTGGTGTCGCGGAAAACAACATGACTCGCTGGTTTAATGGAGCNNGATCTGCGGATTTACAACTATGCTGTCAGCTATGAGTCTATTGTCGATCTGTATAATGCCGCTGTGGATCCTGACATCTCAGTCTGTCTGTATAAAACAGAAAACATCCGGCCGGATACCGATCTCAACAATGATTGCCGGGTCGATCTGCAGGATTTTGTATTATTGCTGAACGGCTGGATGGACTGTGGATTATATCCGGATAGCTATTGCAATTAATTCCGTAGTATCTGATGTATTCAAATATCAAAACATGATGTGGTTCGGACTGGAAACAGTCTGGGCCACATCATGATTATTAATATCCAGGGAACAGTGGATATAAGGTATGTTTAATAATAATCAATTGAAATGGTGTATTATTAAGATATGTAATGTGTATCTGAGTTAAAAAACGGAATGAAATCATAATTCGTAGTGAATTGCAAGTTGGAATGCGACAATTTCAAAATAGATTAACAGAGCGGTCATAGGGAAGGATTTTAAAAAATGAAACAGTGGATTATTGGACTTATACTATTAAGTTCTGTTCTATCCTTGCAGGTATTTTCTGCAGAATTATTAGTGGAGGCGGAGTCGTTTGATTCCAAGTACGNNGTACGACAAAGGAGGTCTCGATTATAATGGAAATGTTCTTTTATATGGCGATGGTTCCTACAACAAAGCCGATCGTACCGATACCGGCTGGGTTTTAGACCAGCAATTCATGGACCAGATGGGTTCACCCTACTTGATGGCCCAGGGTGCGGGCTGCCCTGTATCAGACGCCCGCAAAGAGGTGGTTTTTCCATCGGTCGGGACTTATA
Source organism: Phycisphaerales bacterium UBA7708 (assembly GCA_002482415.1). Taxonomy (GTDB): domain Bacteria; phylum Planctomycetota; class Phycisphaerae; order Sedimentisphaerales; family Anaerohalosphaeraceae; genus Anaeroglomus. The sequence goes on along the minus strand of DLFY01000190.1, from coordinate 19,336 downwards.
GAGTATGGGTGCGTACCTTTGACTGGGTGGGGCGATGGCGAGATCTGCCATCCACGTCCCCCAAACAATCAAGCGGTCATGCGCCAGGTCGATTTGAAGTTTATGTGAACGGAACGGCCCTGATTCCCTCGGCGACAGGTTATGCTCAGGAACCAACAGCATTTGGAGCCCATGGAATAGACTGGTATTGGCAGGAGGGGGGAACCGTAGCAATTTCCAATCCGGCCAGTGTGGAAATACGACTTCATGATCTGACCGGAATGAGTGGGCGTTGTGATGCAATCTATTTTACAACCGATATGAGTTTTATTCCTCCGAATTCAGGCCATGAAATGCTTCATTGGAGACAGTCTCTTTCGGGAACGGCCACTTTACAGCAAGGGGGGGATTATGATCTGGTGGTTATCGGCGGTGGAATTGCAGGAACCTGCGCAGCGATTTCCGCGGCGCGACAGGGGCTTACTGTTGCACTGATTCAGGACAGACCGGTTTTGGGAGGCAACAACTCTTCTGAGGTCCGAGTCGGCGCTGGTGGCAATATTAATTATTCACCTTATGCAGCAATCGGCAATATCGTCAAATCCGTCAGCGCCAGCCCCGGAAACGCGGCGCCGCCGGCAAGTTATCTGGATGTTCAAAGGCATTCTTATGTGGAAGCCGAAACTAATATTGCATTGTTCTTAAACCAGCGTGTCAATCAGGTGGAAATGAATGGTTCATCCATTTCAGGAGTTATTGCGGAACATACGCAAACAAGTCAGCGAATTCGTTTTACCGGCCGCTGCTATGCGGATTGTACGGGGGATGCTGTTGTCGGATACCTGGCTGGAGCCGATTATGAAATGACTTTGACATCCAGCAGCAACGGCAATAATCGCATGGGAAGTTCCAATCTGTGGCGACNNCTCGTCGACACCGGGACTCCGAAATCATTTCAATCCTGTCCGTGGGCACTTCATTTCGAAGTGGGTGATTTCCCGGCTGAAAAGATTTCCCAGTGGTTCTGGGAAAGCGGTTTCTTTCATGACCCGTTTGAAAAAGATGAATATATTCGGGACT
>DLFY01000190.1:0-18241 GCA_002482415.1 Phycisphaerales bacterium UBA7708 | reverse complement strand
AAAACAAAATGACAAACTATACCAACTATCTGCCTCATTGGCAGGCCTACATCGGCGGCAAGCGTGAAAGCCGCCGACTGCTGGGTGATATCATTTTGGACGACGATGATTTCTTTAAAAGCGTTATGTACAAAGACGGCTGTGTTCCAACCTCATGGGGACGTGATTTGCACTGGCCGAACGCAACCTATCAGCCTGGCTTTGAAGGGGATGAGTTTATTTCAACATATAGTGGTCCGGGATACACGGTTCCATATTGGATCCCATATCGCTGCCTTTATTCCCGCAATATTACCAACTTGTTCATGGCCGGCCGGAATATCAGCGTAACGCATTATGGACTTGGACCGGTTCGTGTGCAGAAAACAACCGGAATGATGGGGGAAATTGTGGGTATGGCCGCTGCGGTCTGTAAAGAAAAGAATACCACGCCTCGCGGAGTTTATACGGATTATCTGCGGCAATTACAATCCAGGATGGGTAAAGTGGATTTTAGTGCTCCGGCCGCTCCCGGCAATCTGAAAGCGACAAAAGGGGATGATTCGGTTATCCTGGATTGGGACACCAATAGCGAAGCCGGTATCAAAGGTTATTGCGTTTATCGATCAACCACCAGCGGTGATGATTATGTTCAGATAGCTTCTGCTTTGAATAGCAACTATACGGATAACACGGTGGTTGCCGGGGCGAGGTACTACTACGTTGTTTCGGCTATGGACACTCTCTTTAATGAATCCGGCCTTTCCAATCAGGCAGATGCAACTGTACCAAAGTCCTGGTTTGGAAAGATCGGGCCCAACTATGGCATGAGCTCACAGGGTGCGGTCGTGTCAACAGCTTCATCCAACTACCGGGGTACAGTCACACTCGTTAATGATGGTCTGATTGACACCACAAACAATGATTTGCGATGGCTCACAACAACGATTCCAAACTATGTGACATTTACCTTGACAACAAATCGGTATATCAGTGCCGCGAGGATTATATCCGGCTATAATAACGGTGGAGTTCTGGATTCCGCCATTACAGATTTTCATTTTGAATATTGGAATGGAACTGCCTGGGCTGCTATTCCCAATTCCAGTGTCATCGGCAATTCAAAGAATATCTGGACTGGACGTTTTGATGCCGTCAACAGCAGGAATATTCGTCTGGTGATAACCAAAACACCCGGCAACTATTCACGTTTGTGGGAAGTAGAAATCTATCATCCAGATTCGGATTTAATACCCGATGGAACGATCTCAATCTCGGATCTATTGGCCCTGTGCGACCAATGGCTTAGCACGGGTGCAGGTCTTGGTGCAGACTTTTATGGCTCCAGAGATAATATAGTTGACATCCTGGACTTCAGCATTTTAGCGGATTTTTGGAATTGGTAATGGTGTGAAAAAGATGGATACATCAAGCAGTGATGAGCCTATGTGAACTGGAGTGCATAGCAGTTGTTGAATAATCACCATGACATCTTTTGTGGGAAATAGTGGTATCCATATAGCGTTGCAGCCTTTAGACATTATTTGTGAGCAGTATAAAAAATTACAAAAAATCAGTATGGATGTCATTTATTATATGAATGCAGATTATCCATGTGATTCTCCAAGTGATCCGATTTAAGGCCGACTTTTTAAAGGAGTGTTAGAATGAAACAGAATAAGGCTTTTACGCTGATTGAACTTTTGGTTGTGATAGCCATTATTGCTTTGTTGATGTCAATTATCGTGCCGGGTCTTAAAAAAGCCAGAGAGAAAGCACGAAAAACGATTTGTCAAAGTCATCTCAAATCATGGGGGGCCATTTATGAGATGTATCTGACCGAAAATAAAGGTCATTACCCTGTTTCTTGCCAGGATGGTCAATGGCAACCCTATGGGGGAGGAACTTGGTTTCTGGTGATGAAAAGCTATTATCAGGATCCCAAAATACTGGAATGTCCGTCCTCTATTAGTTCTCCCGATCCCTTGCCAAATTATGGCAACAGCCGCTGGAGATGGAAGGCTAAATGGTGGGAAAGTCAATTCCCGTTATCATTCGGTACGATTGAAAATCGCAGCATAGAAGGAAGTTTTGGGCAAAACTGGTGGTTGACCAGCACACAATCTACAGACAATGCCTATCCTGATGCCAATAAATATAAGAATAAAAGTGCCATACGCAGTCCGTCCTCCGTCCCAGTCATCGGCGATTGCGGAGCGTTTTTATCTCGACCTACGGAAAATGCGAAACCGCCGCAGGAGGATGGGGATTACGCATGGGTCTCTGGAGATGAAATGAGGCGTATCTGTACAAATCGACATAACACAGGGGGAGTAAACTGGATCTTTGCGGATGGTTCGATGGAACATATCGGATTAAAACGTCTTTGGCAAATCAGATGGCACAAAAATTGGGTGTCGCGAACCCCGGATAACTGGCCGGAATGGATGAAAAGTTTTCCAGATTAATATTTTCTTACAAATTAAAATTTTATTTGTATTCTGTAAACCGATAGAATACTTCTTTAAGGAAAGAGTTTTTCTATAGGTGTTATTTTGTTTGAATAATGAATTATGTATGCATTTTTGCTTCAGATACCTAAACAAGACCTAAGGCGATGCAGATGACAAAAATAGATAAAACACAGAAATCATATCAAAAAATAGCACCTATGATAGTGCAAATGAGTTGTATGGTTGTATTTCTGGGTTTATCAACCCTGGGGGGTATTGCGACGAGTAAGCCGCCTCAAATCAGTGTGGGATTGGGGTATTATTGTATTCTTCCGAATAAAATACTGTTAGTCAGTGTGATTCAGGCTCATGATCATTCAGCACTTACATGCTCATGGAGCAAATTGAGCGGTCCTGGCAATGTGATTTTTGAACGGCCCAATGATCCCGTTACATACGCCGTTACATCCGTGCCGGGCAAGTATGTTTTTAAGATCACAGCGGGCGTCGGCCAGCATACCTCCGAGGCACAAACGGCTGTCAATGTTTATGCTCCGGGAGCATATACAGGCAATCCCATCCTGCCAGGCATGTTTCCGGATCCGCACATTCTATATGATAATGATCGTTTTTACATTTATGCTACTTCCATGGAAAATGCCGAAGGGGCTTACGGCCGAGCCTCCGTCTGGATTTCCGAAGATTTTGTAAACTGGCAGATGAAACTGACTAACTGGCCGGTATACGGTCAATTTGGTGGAGATATCTGGGCGCCGGATATCATCAAAAAAGGCGACCGATATTATCAGTTTATTACACGATCAGGCGGATATGATACCTGGATAGCCGTGGCGGATCACCCCGAAGGTCCCTGGAAGAATCTGAGAGACAATAACACGCCGATTGTCAGCGGTGGTGGTAACGCAGGCAGGATCGTTGCGGCATATAACATGGATTCCAATCCTTTTATCGATGATGACGGTCAGGCCTATATGTACTGGGGGTGGTCGGAGGCCATGGCGGCCAAACTCACGCCGGACTTAAAGGACATTGATGGCCCGGTTTATTTTCTTAAGGGAACAAAGTGGCTGCCTGATGGTGGAAGTATGCCCCAGTGGTTAACGGTGGACCTCGGCGAGTCTGTGGCTGTGACTCGAATTAGGACCTGCCCGGAATTCCGCCATGTGGCCTATGGCTACAAGATAGAAATCTCCGAGAACAACAAGGACTGGACTCTCTGGGTAGATCATACCGCGAATCAGACCATGAAGGCCGGTGACGGATATATTGATACCGGAGACGGGAAGGGTCGATACGTACGGATTACCATGACAGCCTGCGAAGGCAACTGGGCAGGGCTATATAGCTTTGATGTATTTTCCGGTGACAAACTCGTTTCCCGCAATAAATCCGTTACGGCTTCCTCGGTCCGCGGACATGGCTCGGAGCCGGCCAATGCCGTAGATGATTCGGGCGGCCCCTATCTGTCCGATTTTGTCGAGGGATCTTATATGATTAAACGCAATGGCACTTATTACCTGCTTTACTCATCCGGTGCCCTGCATGACGGTAGCTATTCGGTGCATTACGCCATGTCCAAACATCCCATGGGGCCGTTTGTGACTCCGACAGACAACATTGTGCTTGAAATGAATGAAGAAAAGACCACCAAGGGGCCAGGACATAACTCGGTGCTGAAGCTCAATGAGCAGTACTATATTGTTTATCATCAGCATAACCAGCCTCATGAAGAAGCCGGCGGTGTCTTCCGTCAGACCTGCGCGGATAAAATGGAATTTAATGCGGATGGTACCATCAAAAAGGTGGTCCCTACACAAACAGGAATCGGACCTCTGAGGCCTCTGAAAGAACAAGGTATCGATATCGCTCGCGGCAAATACGCTCAGGCTACCAGTGTCAAGAATGGCTTTTACTGTGCGGAATATGCTCTGGATCATAACTTTGCCAGCAAATGGCGGGCGGCCGATAATACTTATCCGCAGACGCTCACGGTGGATTTGGGCGGAACCTTTGATATCTCTCGCATTGAAACCAGCTTTGAGTATCCCACGCTTTCATACAAATATGCGATTGAGACTTCGCTTGATGGAAAAAACTGGGACATCTATGTTGATAAAACCGCAGCATTCCCAACAGCGGTCAGTCCGCATCGTGACGCCGGTGAAGCGAGGGCCGCATTTGTCAGGATTATCGTGGAAGGCTGCCAGCGACCGGAAAATGGAGCGGGCATCTATACCTTCAAAGTATTTAAGAAATAATACTGATTTCTGATTATAAACAAGCCGGATGAATTGCCTTATTAATACCGTCGATACAATTGCAGGCTTGCTCATTTATTTGCAGGACCTAATTGATTTCGATATCTTCTGGGGCCGATTTTATTAATCCTGTAGAATACACGGAAAAAATTGTTGCTGCTGTTGAATCCAGTCCTAAAAGCAATATCAGTAATCGATTCAGAGGTGTTCGTGAGCAGATTCATTGCTCGTTCCATTCGGATCCGGATGATTTCATCATGAATGGAACGGTTCAGCTCTGCCTGAAAAGCCTTCAACAGACCCCGTGATGTCAGGGACGTCTGGGATGCCACTTCTTCCACAGACAAGCCCGGGTCATCAAAGTGGCTCCAGATATAACTGAGTGCTTTGGCGACTTCAACATTGTTCATGGCCCAGATATCTGTACTTTTCCGGGTTACTACGCCTCTGGGCTGGATACGCTGCAAGATGTTGGGAGGCGATTGCCCATCCATCATACGATCCAGTAAAGCTGCTGCGGCATAGGCCAGTTCATCCAGATCAAAGCGGATGCTGGACAAGGGGACCGGAACCGTCTGGCAGACAGTTTGGTCGTTGTCAACGCCAAGTACAGACACCTGCTCAGGTACCAGCAAATTGCCATCGAGGCAGGCGTTGACTATCTCAGCACCAACACTATCATTGTAGGTAAACACGGCAAAAGGTCTTGGGATTGACTTGAGTGCTGCAATCAACTGTTTACGGCTTGCGGCCCAATCCATGAAGGCGGCGTGCCCTTTTTCAAGCTGATTGGTCGGCAGGATATGCACCTCAAATCCGCGTTCTGCAAGAGTTTGCTGGTATCCGTGCAGTCGTTCAATATTGGGGGTATCTTTGGCAAAAGGAGCCCATGCAAAAAATTTAAAATGTCTTTCTAAAAAGTATTCTGCTGCCTGTTTGCCAATGTTGAAATTATCGCCGTCAACGCGGGGGACGTCCAAATCGTCGCGTACCTGGGAGATTTCTACGACTGGAAATGGTGACTGACGAATGAAGTCTGCCAGGTCTTCTCGATATCCGGCAAATGAAATAATACCATCTCCCCGCCATCCCTGTGGAATTACGCCTGAATAAGCCATAAAAGTATGAAGATGCCAGCCGTGCTCACCGGCGTAACGGGAAATACCCTGAAAGAATCCGTGATGAGTGGATGACAGGGCCATCAGTACGGTCCTTTTTCTGGTCATATCTGCCTATTATCCCTAAAAAGTGCTGAAAATGCAATGTAAATTATAAAAAAATGAACATTACATGATAATGAACCTGTTAAAATAATAACTCAAATCGACAACCAACACGAATGATGGACAAGATATCCGAAAGAAGTCATTAAACTGGATGTAATCAGTAGGTTATATATGATCAATCTTAGGGAAAAGGCTGTGCGAATTGTTCATTGGGTCAGATGTCTGCTAATACTGTCTGCAGTGTTTAGCGTGGTTGGTTGCAGACCTGCACCAGATGAGTTCATCTCGAAGGGTAAACAAAAGGATGATCTGCGTTTTGCCTTTATAACGTGTGCGGTGGATGCCCCATTTTTCATGCCCGTCAAACAGGGAGTTCACGATGCAGCAGCAGCAATGGGGGTTCATTGTGATTTCATGGGTACTGCAGGAGTGGATGTAAAAAAGCAGGCTGACATGGTTCAGCAAGCTATAGCGGCCGGCTATGATGGAATCGCTGTTAATATTATTGATCCGGCAGGATTTGATCAAGTCATTCAGGAAGCTGTTCAAAAAGGTATTCCAGTCGTCGCTTTTAATATCGATGACAGCAGCAGCCCTAATGCCAGATTGAGCAGTGTTAATCAGCGGTTTTTTGAGGCGGGTCAAAAACTGGGACGTTATGTATTACCCCTGATTCCAGATCATGCCCACGTCCTTATGACGATGCATGATCAAAGCGTGTCTGCACTGGAAGACCGTCTTCATGGCATTCAGTCCATACTTTCACAAAAAAATATTCAGTCAACAGTTATTATTTCCGGTTTGGATTCTGATTCAGGAGCCAGGGAGATTGCCAGAACACTCATGTCTCATCCCGAGATTCATATTATTCTTGGTACGGGACAATCGGATACGGAAGCTGCTGGAAAGGCAATTGAAGCCTGTTTTTCCGGCAAAGAATACTGGTCTGCAGGTTTTGACCTGTCGCCCAAAACGCTTCAATTGATTCAGGATGGCCATATTCGATGTACGATTGACCAGCAGCCTTATATCCAGGGTTATTACCCGGTGATTCAATTGACTCACTATATCCGCTATGGAATTGTTCCATCCGATATAGATGCCGGAGCAGCAATTATCGATCGACAGAATGTTTCGCAGGTCTTTGAGCTGTCCAAACGTCATTATCGATAAGCTCATGGCTGATTTCATTGCAGAGTATGATATTTAGTTAAAAGGAAAGCTGAATGAATAGTCTTCTTGGCATCAGGATAGAAACAGCAGATATCATCGTAATTGCGATCTATTTTATTTTAATCGTGGGCATCGGGCTGTGGTCGGGGATAAAACGCCGTGGTAACCAGAAAAGCAGTGACTATTTTCTGGCGGGAGGTTCACTGACATGGCCGCTGATTGGTTTAGCTCTTTTTTCCACGAACATCTCGACCATTCATATGGTTGGATTTGCCGAAGAAGGCTATGTTAATGGTCTGGCACATGGCAACTTTGAATGGATGGCTCCTTTTCTATTAATTGTGCTTGCATTGTTTTTTGCGCCTTTTTATCTGCGTTCCAGGGTAACAACCTTACCCGATTTTCTGGAACAGCGATACTGCGGTAACTGCCGGAACTGGCTGGCATTTCTGTCGATTATCTCGGCGATATTCATCCACATCTGTTTCAGCCTGTACACAGGAGCAGTGGTGATAAAAAGTATCTTCGGTATCAATATCTGGATTAGTATTATCGCCATAGCATTATTAACCGGCCTTTATACCATTATTGGAGGTCTGCTTGCAGTCGTGCTCACCAGTGCACTGCAAACGGTCATTCTCCTTGCCGGCTCCATTGTCATCACACTGGTGGCATTGCACAAAGTCGGAGGATGGGAAGGTCTTGTGGCCAATGTGGATCCGGTCAAATTGACCGTACTTCGCGGTCCGGATGATGCAGCGAATCTTCCCTGGCTGTCTGTGCTCCTGGGGTATCCAGTCATCGGATTGTGGTATTGGTGTGCGGATCAAACCATTGTTCAGCGGGTCCTGGGTGCCAAAGACGAAAATCATGCACGAGTGGGTCCGTTATTTGCCGGATTCCTGAAGGTATTGCCGGTTTTTATTTTTTTTCTGCCGGGGACAGTCTATCTGGCATTAACCAGACAAGGTGTTTTTGAGCCTTTATCCGATACAAAAGAATGTTACGCCAGTGCCATCATGAATCTGCTGCCGCCCGGGTGGACGGGTTTGATGGCCGCAGCACTGCTGGCGGCCCTGATGAGTACGGTTTCCGGGGCATTGAATTCCATCGCAACCCTGTTCAGCTACGACCTCTATAAACGCTGGAAACCTCAGACGCCGGACCGCAGGCTGATTTTTATCGGACAGCTTGCTACTGCCATAGCCATGGCTGTTGCTGTAGTATGTACGCGATATGTCGAGAAATTTCCAACACTGTACCAGGGTGCTAATGCAGTGATTTGTTATCTGGCCCCGCCGATTACGACCGTATTCGCTTTAGGTGTATTCTGGAAAAAAGCATCCAGCCGGGCAGCCCTGTCCACTCTGGTTTCAGGTTCACTTATGGGGCTGATGGTGTTTCTGCTGGATATCAACAGGGACTATACCGGCTGGAAAATTCCATTTATGTATTCGGCCTTTTATTTATTGGTTTTATGTGTGATCAATATGGTGATTCTGTCTCTGGTTTATCCTCATGAGCATACCGCACAAAGCATTAAATTGGTTTGGAAGAATCCCATTGAATCGCTTCATTTTCAGGGCTGGAGCGGGCTGGGCAACTATAAATTACTGGCGGCACTGCTGTTTGCCGTGATGATCTTTTTATATGTAGTCTTTGCCAATGAATCGACACTGAGTTTCTTTCACTTAATCAAATAGAAAATAGGTCAGGAGAAATTAAAATGAGTAATCAGAAGTATTTATTTGGGCATTATTGTCTCGCATTGTTTATCTTTTTCGCTGCGTCCGAAATCGGGCTTACAGCAAGCCAGGTGGACCCTGCGGCTTTGAAGCATTGGCAGGATCTTCGTTTTGGCATGTTTATTCACTGGGGTCCGGTCAGTCTGACAGGCCAGGAAATAGGCTGGGCCCGCGGCAAACAGGTGCCGATTGAGGAGTATGACCAGCTTTATAAGCAGTTTAATCCGGCCCAATTCAATGCAGATGAATGGGTCTCGGCGGCTAAGGATGCGGGTGCGAAGTATATTGTACTGACAACCAAGCATCATGATGGCTTCTGCCTGTGGGACACAAAACAGACGGATTTCAATATCATGAATTCGCCATTGAAACGTGATGTCGTCAAAGAGCTGGCCATGGCTTGTAAAAGGCAGGGCATCGAGTTCGGCACCTATTATTCAACCTGCGACTGGCATCACCCCGACTTTCCTCTGACCAGTCCAGGGGGAGAGGTTCAGCGTGAAACCCACAATCTGGATCGATATACCGACTACCTTAAAGCTCAGGTCAAAGAATTGCTCGTTGAGTATGGTCCATTGCTGACTCTCTGGTTTGATGTGCCCCAGAAATTTGATGCTGTCCGTGGACAGGGTGTAATTGATTTTGTTCGTTCGATTCAGCCCACTATCGTGATCAATAATCGAACCGGAGCTCCGGGCGATTACAATACGCCCGAGCAGCATATAGGCGGATTCAACCGCGAACGTTCCTGGGAAACCTGCATGACTATCTGCAGGCAATGGGCATGGAAGCCTGATGATGCAATGAAATCCAAAAAAGAGTGCATTCAAACTCTGCTTCATACCATCGGTGGTGATGGTAACCTGCTTTTCAACGTCGGTCCCATGCCGGATGGACGAATCGAACCACGTCAGATAGAGCGTCTCAGAGAAATGGGGCTATGGGTAAAAACCTATTCTGATGCAATATATGGCACACGAGGCGGTCCATTCAAGCCGGGCAAATGGGGAGCTGCCACATGCAAAGAGAACAAAATATTTTTATTCGTGATGAATTGGCCGGAAAAAGAGGGTCTGAAGATCCCTGCATTACCTGACAAGGTGACAAATGCGGTCGTTCGTACCGGCGGAAACTTGACATTCACCCAGACCAATGAGTACATTGAACTGGATGTTCCGCGCGAAAGCCGGGATCCCATCGCGACCGTGATTGAATTGACTGTGGACGGGCAGGCTTATGCAATACAGCCGTTGTCAATGACACCTCCAAGCAATTCTGTTGCATTTGGAAAGAAAGCCCAGGCCTCCAATGTGTTCAGGAAAGACAGGTCATACGCCCCGGATAAAGTACTTGATGACGATCCTGAAACACGTTGGGCGACAGATGAAAATATATTCACGGCATGGATTCAGATTGATCTTGGAAGCACCAAGACAGTCAGCAGTGCAATGATTGATGAACGCGAGTGGAATCGAATTAAACGTTTTGAACTGCAGTATCAGACAGGTACCGAATGGAAAACGGCATATGCAGGTACTGTCCTCGGCGCCGAAAAAAAGATCACGTTCGATCCGGTTCAAGCTCAGGTATTCAGACTGAATATTCTTGAGTCAGAGGGGGGGCCGACGATTTGGGAAGTTCAACTGTTCCAAACAGGTCATAACCAAAATAAGGAATCATAATGACACCCAGAGAGCGAATTGTCGCTGTTGTCAATCATCGGCCGGCAGACAGAATTGCGATTGACCTGGGTTCTACACCAAGTTCTGGAATATCAGCGGTCGCCTATGCTAATCTGAAAAAAGCACTTGGAATATCCTCGGGGCATACGCGCGTTTATGATGTAGTCCAGCAATTAGCCGAACCCGAGCCCGGGGTTCTGGACCGTTTCGGAGTTGATGTTATCGATATCGGCCGGGCTTTCACTACGGCCGATACGGACTGGTATGATGTCACTTTGTTTGATGGAAGTTGTGCCCAGTATCCAGTGTGGTTCAAACCATACCAGGAACAAGACGGCTCCTGGGTTGCATTTGCTCCGGACGGCACACCTATTGCTAAAATGCCTGCCAATGCAGCCTTTTTTGATCAAACCTGTTTCCCCTATTTGGATGGTTACCCTGAAAATTATTCTGATTTGCCTGTGCAGATGAGCAAGGTCTTGTGGGCTGCCTTGGTCCACAGCCCCTGGGATAAAGTCAACCTGCCCGGTTTCTGGGATTGTTTGCGTGAAAAGACGATTTTATTGCGGCAGCAATCGGATCGCGCCCTGATGGTGGTATGCGGCTGTAATCTGTTTGAGTGGGGAGCGTTTCTGCGACGAATGGATAACTTTCTGATGGATATCTATGCGGATCCTGCACATGTTGAGTCTTTGCTGGATGCATTAATGGAAATCCATCTGGCAAACCTTGATAAGGTATGCCAGGCCATCGGCGACGTGGTTGATATCCTGCGATTTGGTGACGATCTGGGCATGGATAGCGGTCCTTTTATGTCGCCCGAAATATACAAAAAATTATTCAAGCCGCGTCATAGGCAGCTTTGTGATTTTGTCAAAAAAAACAGTCAAATGAAAACATTCCTGCATAGTTGCGGTTCTATTTATGCACTCTTGCCTGATTTGATCGAAGCCGGTTACGATATCATCAATCCGGTTCAGACAAATTGTGCCGGGATGGACCCGTTGTGGCTTAAGCGGGAATACGGCAGCATGATTACCTTCTGGGGAGGAGGGTGTGACACAAGGACCATCTTAAACAATGCAACCCCTCAGCAGGTCAAAGACCATGTAAAAAAGCGGCTGGAGATATTGGCTCCGGGGGGCGGATTTGTTTTTAATCCTATTCACAATATTCTGCCGGAAGTACCTCCGGAGAACATTATTGCCATGTTTGACGCGGTACGTGAGTATGTTTAACTTTAATGCTGTGGATGAAAAAAAACAGGTATTTTGGGGGGGTTACTCGTTGGTAAAATGTCCATTTTTTATATATTTCGATTCCTGAAGCCCAGAAAACATGCCACAATGGAGCCTGCCTATGGGAATTCCAAATCTGAGCTGCGCCGTATCGATAGGCACATACCCGGGTATTTCAAGCACAGGAATATATTTTTTCAGGATGGATATAAACTGAAAATCGTCGAAAAAGTGATCTTAAGCAGAACGATGAGCATCTCGCCAGAGATGGGGGAGTTGGCCGGTCAGTTCCTTGAAGGCTCGACGCATATTGGTTGTGGAGTTAAAGCCCGCGCGTGCAGCGATGGTATCCAGCGGCAGGTCGGTGTCAATCAAGAGGGCACGTGCGACATCATAATGGGCATGGACGATTTCATCGTGGATGGAGCGTCCGAGCGTCTTCCTGAATTTCATCTGCAGGGACCGCTTGCTGATGCACAGATGACGGGCAATATCATCCACCTGCATGACCTGGCTGCGGTTGTCATGAATAAACTTCAGAGCCTGAACCATGTCGGGGTCATCGACTGCAAAAATGTCGGTTGAGCCGCGGCTTTTAACTTCGGCCGGCTGCATGCGGATACATTGGCCGCTGAGGGTATCACGCCCTGAAATGATGGCATCCAGCAGGGCGGCGGCGTCATACCCGGCCTGGCTTAGATTAAATGAGATACTGGACAGCGGCGGATCACAGATGGTACAGACGGCCTCATCATTGTCCACGCCGAGAATCGCAATATCTTCAGGAATGGCAAAGCCTGCTTCGCGAGCAGTATTGATAAGATAGCAAGCCAGAATGTCGCAACTCACCAGAATCGCGACGGGTTTAGGCAACTGCTTGAGCCAGTCCACCAGCCCCTGCTGGCCGTGATTCAGGGTCATGCCGATCCAGAGCTGATTGAATGGAACAAGGTCATTGGCCAGCGGAATCAGCCCCCCCGCATAGATATGCAATTTTCGTCCATCGGCAGCAACGCAGCGAGCAAAATGATTCTTGCGTTCCAATGACCAGCGTGCTTCGGTCAGGCCAAAGAAAGCAAAATTCGTAAATCGCCTTCTGACAAAATAGTCATAGGCGGTCTGGGCGACTTTTTCGGAGTCAGCACTGATATAGGGTAATGAATGCATGGCCTGGAGGGTTGAAAAGGCGACAACCGGCATACCGATATCAAGGATTTGCTGGGCTTTGGTGGAGGTTTGGACGCTTACAAAGGCACCTTTGCAATTTCGCCTCTTTAAAAATGCAAGAGATTCGAGAGAGCTATCCGGCCAGACGATTAATTGCCAGTTTGTGTTAGCCTTCACATAATCGGTAATTCCGGACATGATTTTCTGGGTATTTTGTGTGATACTGTTATGAACAAACGCGATTTTTGTCTTTTCTTTCATGGGCACCTGTCCGACCCGATCATTAAATCCTCATGCCGCAATTTGCTATGTTGTTTTGTGTACCACGATTGCGAAAGTTTGTCAAGGCATTCTGGAAAGGAATGCCAAAGTACAGTCTTGCCGATAAAAGTTGATTTATATCCGATATTTGCGCAAAAAAGCTGTTATTTCTGCGCAACATTGCCTTATTTTGTCGCATTCAGTTTGAGATAATAGAACATGGAAAAATTTTTAAATGCGATATATTTTGTTTTTGAGGGTACCCATAAGGTATCGTACCTCATGGGAGCAGTTTACGATGTGCAATGCATTGAATTGAGAGGAGAGGTAAAATGAACAAATTGGGTATATGCAAAATGTTGGTTGTGATGCTGATTCTGCTCGTTGTACTATCTGGAATCTCACAGGCAGGTGTTGTTATTACAGCAACACAGGGCAAAGCGATTCAGTACAAGAGCGACACGGGTGTCTGGGTTTCAGAAACACGTCTGAAAACTCGCACGGCCGGAGTATGGGACAACGATCCGGCACTTAATACGCTGGATGCCAACAAATCTTATCTTCAGTTTGATCTTGCAAATCTATACGCAGCGAATCCCGGCCTCCAGGGCAATATTGCCAGCGCAACACTTACCATTTACGCGATTACCGATGCCAAATCGTATGTCGTCAGCGGCTTGAAGGATGGCAGCAATGAGGCGTGGAGCGCCAATACTATCGACTGGTTCTCGGCTCCGGGCAATGATACAGCCAGCGGTACGGCACTGCTTGCCGACCAGACGGTTGGGCTTTACACCGTCAATCCGACAGTGGCAAATGGTGCTGCGACTGAGGATGTGACAGCATTTTTGAATACTGATACCGATGGGCTGGTGACCTTTATATTTACGGCCGGCGGAACCACGTATATGTATAATGTGCTGGCAGGTTCCTACTATAATGCAGATTATATGCCCGTATTGACCATTGAAATTCCGGAACCGGCAAGCCTGATGCTGCTTGGATTGGGCGGTCTGGCAATGCTGAAAAAACGCCGCTAAATCCCGACAATAATAGAATCACCGGGGTTCGGTTGCGATTAATACTGAATCTTAGTTAAAATTTCCTGGTTCATCGCGGCTAAGTACAGCGGCTTTAAGCTCTTGCTTCTTTTGCTCGCGGAAGAATCATACCCGTTGGGTATAGGTAAGCCGCGGATGCCTGTTAAGCAGGATAGAGGCTTAAAGTATGCATTATGGGTATATTGCCAGATGCACAGGAGGTTGGGTTGCGCTGAGGTGGTGAAGATACTGCCAAAATGAAGTCGTATCTTGATACGATCATATAATGAGGAGACAAGACATGAAGAAATTATATTTCTTGACGGCAGGATTATTAACATTCTTAATTGTCTTCAATTCTGTTGCTCAGGCAAGCAGAACGGTTTCTGTCAAGGCATCTCAGGGCAAAGCGGCAGACTGGCGAACCCCGGACACGGTTATGGGGAATACCACGCAATTAATGACACGCACGGTATCGGGCAGTAATGACTGCAAAAAATCATGGCTCCAATTTGATATGACTTCCCTGTATGCCGAAGATTCCAGCATCCCCGGCAACATTCTCGATGCCAGACTGACTTTTTATGGCGGCAAGTCTGAAACCGGGGCCAAAAGTTATGTGGTCAGCGGCCTGAATAATGCGGCCGGTCTTGAAGGCTGGATCGCATCTGGACTAACGTGGAATAACGCCCCGGGTAACGATATTAACAGCGGTACTGGTTTGAATGCGGCCAAGACAACCTCGCTGTACTCAGCGTCAATCCCGGTGCCGGTCCTGGATGTAATGTCGGAAACACCGGAGGCCAACCGTGCAGCGCTGACGGCTTTTTTGAATACCGACACGGATGGTAAAATCACCTTTATCTTTACTGCCGGCAGCACAACTTACCTGTGGAATGCCGGACAGCCCCTGGAGCCGATTTTAACCCTGACCTATGCATTAGGTAATAATCCTGATCAGGCTCACGATCCCAATCCGGCGGATGAAGCTGTTGTTGAGACCGATTTAGCATCTTTGTCGTGGAACAACCCGGAACCCAATTCACCCGGCGGAGTGTTGACCTGCGATGTGTACCTGGGAACGGAACCCAATGTGCTGACAATGGATAAAAAGACATTGGCGGCGGGGATTCCCACGGTGGCCGTTAATAAGGCAAATTTTCCAAAATATGGAGCATTGAATAATCAGCAGACGTATTACTGGAAGGTGAATGTGCATGACAGCAGCTCTCCGGCTGTGATTAACGGGCAAATGTGGAGTTTCTTTACGAATAATAATGCAGCGCCGGCGGTGGATGCCGGTCCCGATCAGGTGGCATGGCTGGGCAAGAGCGGTACTCCGGGACAGGAAATCATTCTGCTGAACGGAACGACATCGGATGACGGCATGCCGACCCCTGCTTATACGGTTATGTGGAGTCAGATTAGCGGTCCGGCGGTCACCATCAGCCCGAATGACACGGATGATACCTCGGTGACGATCACTGCCCGCGGCACATATGTCTTTGAGCTTAAAGCCGATGACGGCAACCGGCAGGCAGCCGATACGGTTCAGATTATAGTTGGAACCGATTCCTGTGATGCGTCGCACATGAGTACCGGTCAGCCGTATGACGCCGGCGATCAGAATCAGGACTGTATTGTGAATCTGCAGGATTTTGCAGTGCTGATTTCCGCCAATTGGCTGGATTGTTCCGATACGTTAACGGACTGCATCAAATAAAGCCATGACGGGATTGATATTCAGCCTGAAGATGATTTTCGTTGAGTATGTTGCCCAATGGATATCTGAGAACAGACGGTTCGGTCTATGAGGAGATATACAATGAAAAAATTATATTTATTATTTGTGATAGCAATTTTGACCAGCGTGGTATTCGGTGAGAGTGTCAGCTTTACGGCGAACGTTAGTTGCAGAACGGAGGGCGGCAGCTATGTGGATACCAATCGAACGGATTCGACCAAGCTTTCCGTTCGCAGAACATCCAACGGCAACAAGTCCTGGATTAAATTCACGGGATTGGAATCCGTTGATACTGCCCGGCTGAAGACGGCTACACTAACAATCGCTCTGCAGGAAGACAAGGCGGGTGCTCAAAGCTGTGATGTGTCGTATGTCAATGACGATTGTCTGGACAATATCAATTGGGCGGAGACACAAATAACCTGGAATAATGCCCCGGGAAATGACCCCGGCAGTCTTGCCGCTTTGGATTCGACAAAGACCACCTTGCTTTCGACAGTGAGTTTTTCCAACGGCGTTGCCGGCCAGACATTTGATATTGATGTACTGGCCGTTCTTCAGGCGGATACAGACGGTATCGTTCAGTTTGTTTTGCATAACTCGCCGAATTTATTGAACTTTGCCACCCATGACAATTCAGTCGTAGCACGACGGCCGGTGCTTTACATTGTCTATTATCCAATCGGGGCGGACGAACCGTCCCCGGCTGTGGGAGCGGTGGTGGAAACATCGCTGCCGGCTTTGTCGTGGACGCTGCCTGAACCGAATGTGCCGGGAACGCCAATCTACTGTGATGTCTATCTGGGGTATTTACTGCCAGGTCAGACCGAACCCAATCGGCCGCAGATGGATAAGGTGACACTGGGCAATAATGTCAATACGGTTGCGATTAATACGACGAATTTCCCTACCTTTGGGATTCTCAAAGACAAGACAACCTATTGCTGGTTTGTCGATTGCCATGATTCAAGCAAGGTTCCGAGTCTTATTCCGGGTGAGCAATGGAGTTTCTCGACTTATAACAACGAAGTTCCTGTCGTTGAAGCAGGAATAAATCAGACGCTTTGGGGCCTGCCCTCGGTAGTTATCCTGGATGCGACAGTGACCGATGATGGTATGCCGGTTCCTGCAGAACTGACATACTCCTGGACGCAAGTCACTGGACCGGTTTCGGCGGTGATTCAATCACCGAATACCGAGGACACGACAGTCACCATAACCGAACGCGGTGATTATCGGTTTATGCTGACTGCCAGCGATGGTGAGAAAGAAAGCTCAGATTCGCTTCGAATTGTGGTCGGGGATACATCTTGTGATGCGTCCCACATTGAGACGGGCGCCGCTTACAATATCGGGGATCAGAATCAGGACTGCATCGTGGATTTGGCTGATTTTATGATACTGATTGCAGCCGACTGGCTCAATTGTACCGATACTCTGGAACTGTGCGGCAGCTAAATACCGCCAGGGTGTATTGATATAAAGACCTGCCAGGGCTTTCGGTGCGAGTCTGAATAAGATTGAGTGTACAATAAGCGGAGGGTGTAAAAAATACAGGAATACACAACCTGTGGTGTGTCAATTGAATTAAAGGATTGAAATATGAGAAACAAGAACAAAAGACACGCATTTACACTGATTGAGCTGCTGGTGGTAATTGCCATTATCGCACTGCTGCTGTCGATTTTAATCCCTGGATTAAAAAGAGCCAAAGATTATTCCAAACGGGTGGTTTGCGCAACCCGACTTAAACAGATCGGCACAGCAATGAAGCTGTATGCGGACGCGTTCAAAGAGTTTCTGCCGGATGAGTTTGATTTATCCAGTCCGCCTAAAGCCGAGACTCATCGCTATACTCTCTATCGCGATAATCTCCGATATGCCAGTGGAAAACTCAAGCCGCTTCGATTCGCATATTTGTATGAACTGGATTATATTGATGTGCCGGAGGTTTTTTACTGTCCGGGTAATCGGCTGGATGGATACAAGTATGAATCGTATGTCAAGCCCGGGCCATGGGGATCCCTGCCGCAGGACTATAATACCACCAGCGGAAGCAACCAGTGGGTGCGGATGGGATTGACTTACTACCCGGTAGAGAGAAATGCCAAACTTAATTCATCAACCCATGCTCCGCAGGAAATGGCGACCAAATATATCCGCCTGCATCCAAGTCTGCCCTACGCCACGGATATTATCCATAATCGTCCTACGATAAGCCATCAGAATAACAAGCTTTATGGTCTGAATGGAT
>DLFY01000250.1:7472-18878 GCA_002482415.1 Phycisphaerales bacterium UBA7708 | reverse complement strand
GGTCAAAGAATTTGTCTGGACGTGCATTGATGACTTGTTCGGTCCCAACCCGGCCATCAGCTACACCAAGTGGGACTGCAATCGCTACGTGACCCAGCCCGGCTCAACATGGCTCAAGCCCGACCAGCAGACTCACCTGCTGATTGATTATAATAAGGCATTGTATGAGGTAATGGCGCGGATGGCTGAAAAATATCCCAACGTGCAGGCTATGCTCTGTTCCGGCGGCGGCGGGCGGGTGGATTACGGCGCCCTGCGGTATTTCCATTCTTTCTGGCCCAGCGACAATACCGACCCGCGCAGCCGCGTAAAAATCCAGTGGGGCTACAGCCATCTTTTCCCGGCCTGTGCCATGTCCACCCATGCGACACGAATGGGCAACCGGCCGCTCAAGTTTACGCTGGATGTTGCCATGAGCGGGGCGTTTGGGCTGGATATGGATGTTCGTAAACTCAGCCTGGCGGATCGTAAAACCGTTGCCCATGCGATTGCTTTATTTAAACAAACCCTGCGGGATATCGTTCAGTATGGCGACCTGTATCGCCTTGCATCACCGTATGAGGGGGATGGAGCGNNTTTTGTCACCGCTGACCAGTCACAGGCGGTGCTGTTTATTTATCAATTGAATAACGGCGAAGCGAAAGTAGTCAAGCCGCAGGGGTTGGATCCGCAACAGAAGTACCGTGTGCGAGAAGTCAATCTGCCCCAAGGCATAGTGTCGCAAGTGAAAGAAAACAACCAGGTGCTGGATGGGGCCACCCTGATGCAGCAAGGCCTGACGTCGCCCTGTACGAAAGAAAATCAAAGTGCTGTGATTTTGCTGGATGGTACAGCACAGTAAAACTGGAAATGAATGATCGGAGAAATGAAACTTGACGTACGATGTAAATAGAGTCCCATCCCCGTGTTATCTGATTGATTTGGGATTGCTCGAAAAAAATCTCAAGGTTCTGCAGTTGGTACAGGCGAGGACCGGGTGTAAGATATTGCTGGCTCTGAAAGGTTTTGCGGCGTGGAGCACGTTCGGGCTGTGTCGGCAGTATCTGGCCGGGGCGGCGGCCAGCAGCCTGCACGAAGCCAAGCTGGCCCGCGAGTTTTTCGATAAGGAAGTTCATCTCTGTGCCCCGGGATACCGGGATGATGAGATGGAAGAATACATCCGGATTGTCGATGATATTGTCTTTAATTCATTTACACAATGGATGCATTTTCGCGATAAAGTCTTGCGTGCCCCGCGGAAAATCCGATGCGGCATCCGCGTCAATCCGATGCATTCGGAGGTCAAGACGAAGATTTACGACCCCTGCGCCCCCGGCTCGCGTCTTGGGACGCTGCGGGAATTTTTCAGGGAAGATCAGCTTGACGGCATCACCGGCCTGCATTTTCATACCCTGTGTGAGCTTAATGCCGATTCGCTGGCTCGGACGCTGCCTGCGGTCGATACCCATTTTGGCGATATTATCCGCCGGATGGAGTGGATGAATTTCGGCGGGGGACATCACATCACCCGGCCGGATTACGATGTAGATTTATTGTGCAACCTGATTACGGATTTCTATCATCGGTATCCCAATATCAAGACCATTTATCTGGAGCCGGGTGAGGCGATTGCCCTTAATACCGGGGTGCTGATCGCCACGGTGCTGGATATTACACACAATGCGATGGATATTGCCATCCTGGACACCTCTGCCAGTGCCCACATGCCGGACGTGCTGGAAATGCCGTACCGGCCCAACATTACCGGCGGGGATTTGCCGGGCAAAAAAGCTTATACATATCGACTGGCCGGGCCGACCTGTTTGGCCGGCGATGTCATTGGCGATTATTCGTTCGATCAACCGCTCAAGATTGGCGACAAACTGGTCTTCGGCGATATGGCCCATTATACGATGGTCAAAAATACGATGTTCAACGGCATTAACCTGCCGGATATTGTCCTGTACGACCCAGCGACGGACCAGTATAAGGTCCAGCGGCACTTCACCTATGAGGATTTCAAGGGACGACTATCATAAGTCGAGGTTGAAATTGGAATAAAAGCAAAATCGGGAGGCAGTATGGGTAAGAATAATCTGTACGGCAAGATGTGTCGTTGTGAACCGGGCGTTCGTCACCGATTGAGTCGATGGGATCCTGATGAGACGACAGGCCTGGATAAGGAGCAGGCCCAGGAGCAATTTGACAAGACCATCAAGCGGCTGCAGGAGTTGGAATTTCTGCTGTATGCCGAAAATAAACAGTCGGTGCTGGTGGTGCTGCAGGCGATGGATGCCGGCGGCAAGGACGGAACCATTCGCAATGTCTTTGGGCCGTTGAATCCGCAAAGCTGCAAGGTCACAGCTTTCAAGACGCCCACTTCCGTGGAACTGTCGCATGATTTTCTCTGGCGGATACATGCGGTGACGCCTCGTCCGGGCGAAATCGCAGTGTTTAACCGCTCGCATTATGAAGATGTGCTGATTGCCAGGGTCAAGAATCTGGTGCCAAAGACGATCTGGTCCAAGCGATACCGGCAGATCAATGATTTTGAACGGCTGCTGGCCGAGAACGGCACCCATATCCTGAAGTTTTTCCTGCATATCAGCAGGGATGAGCAGCTAAAACGGCTCAAAAAACGACTTGAAGACCCAACCCGCTACTGGAAAGTGGATCCGGCGGATTTTGAGGAACGCAAGCTCTGGGGGGACTATCAAAAGGCCTATGAAGATGCCTTTACCCGATGCAGTACCGATTATGCCCCGTGGTATATCATTCCCGCCAATCACAAATGGTTTCGCAATCTGGCGATTGCACGGATACTGGCTGAGACGCTGGAGGGCCTGAAGATGACATTCCCGGCCCCCAAATATGATGTGAAAAAAATAAAGGTGAAATGACATTCAAATGTCCTGGGTAGTTTGTCTTTGCTGAACTGAGAAGAAATTTGCTCCGTAAATGTAGATAGACAATTTTGGGACAAATAATGAAACTTTTATTCCTGACATTTTACGCATTTTTCTTCGTGTTTTGTCCGGGCTGTTCGGATCGAGAACCCGGGCGGTCAGTGACTTCAGTGCCCATAGATACCCCGCAAAATACAGGTGTGCCGATGGAAAATCAGAAAGTGGAGTTGACGGATTGGCAATGGAAGCAAAAGCTGGATCCGTTGCAATATAATATACTTCGTAAAAAAGGTACAGAACGGCCATATACTGGGAAATATTATTTAAAGCCTGAAAAAGACGGGACTTATGTCTGTGCCGGTTGCGGCAATGTGATCTTTAAGACGGCCAGCCAGTTCAATTCGCATTGCGGCTGGCCAAGCTTCAGCGAGGCCCAACCCAATAGCGTCCAGGAAACCCCGGACACCAGTCATGGAATGGTCAGGACTGAGATTACCTGTGCTCGATGTGGGGGGCATCTGGGGCATGTTTTTGACGATGGGCCGGGGCCGACGGGTTTGCGCTATTGCATCAATTCTGCGGCGATGGAGTTTCACGAAGAACAATAGCGGGGGACCATCTGTTTCCAGCTTAAAACCGTTATTATTGATACTGATAAGCGGATTTATGTTGCTATCGATAAGAATTTTCTAAAAAACGACAGATTGTGTTTGACAATTGATGTCTGGTCAGGGTAGAGTTCTTTTCAGAACAATGCCGCATCAAGTTCCCTCGGGGTGCGGTACAATTGGAATAACGAGGGGTTTGCAATGTGGCTCCGCTGTGAGCCAAGGAGATTCATGTGAGTAGCGGTACAGTTAAGTGGTTCAACGAGAAAAAAGGTTTTGGTTTTATCACTCCCGATGATGGTGGCGAAGATCTGTTTGTGCATTACAGCAATCTTGCGACCGAAGGTTTCCGCACCCTGCGTGACGGCCAGAAGGTTCAGTTCGATCCCGCCAAAGGCCGCAAGGGCATGGAAGCGACCAACGTTCGCCCCTGCTAAGTAAGGTTTTTGACGCAACGCGACAAATTCCACGGGCCTGTGTAAAAGCAGGCCTGTTTTTTTGCCTCGAAAAACCATTAATTCTTGTGGATGAGGATACCGGCGTATCGCCATTTCCCAGCGAAATCGTCGTGTGAGAGGAAGACTTTGCCGACCATCGGGTCGGCGATGACGATTTCGGTACTGGTGATATCCAGTACGGTGATGAAATGGTCCACGCCCAAGTGAAGTTTGACTACCGCAATCGCGGGGCAATTGCCTTTCAGTTGCTCAACAGAGTCAAATCGACGTATCCTGCAGGAGATTCCCCGGTCGGCGTATAATCCCTCGATTGCCTTGGCCAGCAGGTATTCTGTAGTGCCGATGGAAGGTGTTGTGCGGCTTGCCAGGGCGAGGGGGCCTTCTTCGGCCATAATATCATATTGGTACAAGGCCGAGACTGCCGCCGCGGCGCCGCAGGTATAATTGGTCGTCTGAAGACACACCTTGTCTTCCACCCAGGTATTCAAACCAGCCAGGCGATGATAAGCCGCAAGAAATTCTACCTGGCTGACCAATCCCAGATACAGACTTGCCAGAACGGCAAACACCGTGGCCATGCGCCTTTGTCGGCGACCGGGCAGATGCGGGCAGAGGATGCCGAACAGCAGGGGGGCAAGCCCGCAAAACAGAATCTCAGCAATTCGGCTCTGGCCCAGCAGCAGCATCCCGGGATGATAGCCTATTGCCGGCACCCGGCGTGCCAGAATGATGACAAACAACAGCACCATGGCACATCCGCAGACAGTGAGCCATTGCCATTTCGGGGCTTTCGACAGCACCACGCCAAACCATGCGGCACTGAGTGCCGTCAGGAGATAACAGCACAATATCAGGATTTCACCGGCCATCAGTTGGATTCTTGGCAGATATTTTGTCGGAAAAACTAAGTGCAAACAGGATGAAAACCGCGATGGCCATGGCCGCAGGAAACAGCCAGATAGTCTGCCAGTTATGTGTGATTGCGTTCAGATTATCGATATGGGTGGATGTGGAATAACGGCGGGTGATGAAACCATTGATGAGATTACCGATAATCATGCCCAGTCCAAGAGTGACAAATGCAATAAATCCCTGTGCTCCGGCTCGAATATCCGAAGGTGCCTTTTTATCAACATAGATCTGACCGGAGACAAAAAAGAAATCGTAGCAGATGCCGTGCAGCAGTATCCCCAGGTAAAGATACGACGTTGTTAACATGGATTGAGTGTTTCCGAAAGCAAAGAATACATATCGCAGTACCCAGGCGCCCATGGCAAGGAGCATCATTTTTTTGATGCCCAGACGGGCGATAAGGAAAGGCATCATCAGCATGAAAAAGAATTCAGAGACCTGGCCAAGAGTCATCTTGGCTGCAGGATTTTTTAAACCAATCTCGCCGAGGAAGCCATTGGCGGATTGATAATAAAAAGACAGCGGGATGCAAATCAGCAGCGAGCAGAGAATAAAAACGGCAAATGAGCGATCTTTAAGCAAGCCCAGTGATTTCAGGCCAAGGATATCCGAAACGCGGATTTGCTGGCCGGTTGTTTTGGGCGGCGTGTTCGGAAGAAACAGACTGTAAACAGCAAGAAGCAGCGAAGCACCGGCTGCAATCCACATCGGAATATTCGTGTCTTCGATGGTATCCAGGCCAAAAATACCTTTTGGCATAAAACCAACAAGCAAGCCGGCGGTAATCCAGCCAATTGTGCCCAGCACGCGTATGGGAGGAAATTCTGTTTCCGGATTGGTCATTTGGGCAAACGAGATTGAATTCGACAGCGCAAGCGTAGGCATGTAACAGACCGTATACGCCAGAAGGACCCAGAAAAACAGGATGGGTTCTGTAATAGTCGCTGTCCAGGACATTAAAAGTGCACCCAGCAGATGGAGCACAGCCATTACTTTTTGAGCTGAGAAAAAACGGTCGGCTATCATGCCCACAAAGAAGGGACTGATAATGGCCGCCCAGCCGGTGGTGCTATAGGCGGCTCCAATCTGGGTGCCGTCAAAATTCAACCGGTTGAGGTACCTCCACATTGTCACAAACCACGCACCCCAGACAAAAAATTCCAGAAACATCATGACCGATAATTGGATCTTGGTTTTTGTGTTCATCATCAGGCCCATTCGATTAGTGGTTTATAGTTGTGATAACCAGTGTACTGCAAATTCGATATCCGTCAGGCGTTGATCGCCCGCTTCACGTTCGATGGCAAGGACACCTTTGTATCCTGCGCCGCGGAGTGTTTTGATAAACCGGTCTGCCTGCACATCCCCCTGGGACCATGTGACTTCGCTTCCCCAGGTGCCGGGCACTGCGGTTCGTTTGGCATCCTTGATATGGACATGCCTGATCCAGGGGCCAAGGACGTCCACCGCGTCAATCGGATTGCCCTGGTTGTATAAAATCATATTGGCCGGATCGAAATTGACGCCAAGAGCAGGGTGGTTCAATTGTTCCAGAAACTGTTTTAACTGTTCGGCGGTTTCCTGCCCGGTTTCCATTAGCAGCGTAACACCTTTGCTGCCGGCATGGTCGGCCATAAATCGCACACGTTCCAGCAGTTTTTGAGCACCCTCGATATCCCTGTGATCAATGAATCCAATATGAGCGGAAAGAAACTTTGCCTTGAGTTCCGCGGTGACTTTGACCGCGGACAGAAAGATGTCCTTATTGCGGTCCCAGCAGCTATCGGGAACGATTCCCCCGGTCACGCGAATCGTATCCAGCGTCGTATAGTCTTCCTGCGGAAAGCCGATCATCGTGGAGCTGATAATCCAGTCGGCATTCCGAATAAAATCCAGATACTCCGCCGATTGTTCGATACACCACGGCCGCAAATCCAGATGGATATGCCGGATATCAAGTTGATTCATGGCTTGCCGTATGGCCTGGGGAGCCATCTGGAGCGACCAACTGCAAACACCGATAGGATTATTCCCGCATGTAAGCATGTTTCACCTCTGTCGTAATTTTTACTGATCCTACTTGAAATTTCCCGTTTCGTCGCGGCTAAGTACAGTAGCTTCAACCACGTGCTTCTTTTGCTCGCGGAAAAATCATGCCCGTTGGGTATAAAGTGTGATGATATGTCCTGTCTGGGCTGATTGTTTTTCCGCCTCAATGAGACGGACCGACTCGCGCGACTGAAGCGGCGTTATCCGGGTGCCGTCCACAGTGCCGGCAAGCCAGTCTTTGAAATAGTGGATTTCATGAAAATAACCGTCTTCCGGCAGGACTGCAGGCGTGACAGGCTCCTGCCGGCTGGCAAACAGCCGAAATGCCGGCGTTTGACGACAGTCATAAATCAGGGTTGCCTTCTCCATGAAGACGGTGAAATCCATCCCGAAGGTATAGGAATCACTGGCCAGCCAACTGCCCTGAGCGGTGATAACGGCATGATCCTCGTACAGATATTGGGTGTCGATGTGCCACACCGACTGATTCTGTGTCAGCGTTCGGGTCTGGACGGCTTTGGGAAGACCAAACAGCGAATGAATAAAATCGGAGTCGTGAATATGTAAATCAAGTACCATGCCGCCGCTTTTGGATTCGTTGGTCAGCCAGTTATCGCTGCTCCATCCGGGCGGGGAACAAAATCGGCGAAACTGAGCGGCCCTGACCCGGCCATACTGACCCGATTCGATAATCTGACGGGCGGCATCATACTCCGGCCAAAACCGGATACAATGGGCAATCATCAGCTTCTTTTGGGTTTTACCGGCAGCCGCGATCATCCGGTCACACTGTTCGAGAGTCAGCGCCATCGGTTTTTCACACAAGACATGAATGCCTGCCTCCAGTGCCTTGATGGTATAGTCGGCATGAAGCCAGGTCGGCGTGGTAATCGACACCGCATCAATCCCGGATGACCTGAGAAATTCATCGTAATTGCTGTAGAACTGAATCGATTTCAAATCGAGCGGCTGCCCCTGGCCTTTGATATTGCCGATCAGTTCCGAAGCCTTCTTTTGGATATTCGGGTCGATATCAAACGCCGCAACCACCTTCGCATCCTTCTGGCGATTCCAGCAATTCAGGTGCATTCGTCCCATGAATCCAAGTCCGACGATTCCTACTCGCAACATAGTCTTTTCCTTATCCGTTGTCGGTTTTCTGTATTTGCTCCAATTGCAGAGTCAGACGGTCGATTTTCTTCTGCCCGTCGTCATATTTATTATAGGCATTGCGAAGATGATTTCCGAGCACTTTCCATTCATCCCCGAACGTATTCCAGTCGCCGGCCAGCTTCTGCAGGTTGGTCCGAATGGTCTCGGCCTGTTTTTCAATCGCCATCCCATGAAGTCCCATAACCACGGTCATCAGGTAGGCATAAAGGAGATTCGGGGATACGGGGATGACTTTTCGAGACCGGGCATAGTCGGACAGGTCGGATTTGTCCTCGCTCTGGCGGACGATGATTTCATAATAGACGTTTTCAGCCGGAATATACATCAATGCGAAATCCAGGGTTCCTTCTTCCGGCAGGATATAACTGTCGGCAATTTTATCCACATGTTTGGTGACATCATTCAGGAACTGCCTGCGAATCCGGCTTCGTTCTTCCTCGGTCTGAGCATCCGCCAGTTTCTGGAACGATTCGAGCGGGAATTTGGCATCGATGGAGACACTGTAATCGGCCAGCTTAATCAGGGCGTCCGCCTTGCGCCCGCTGCGGAATGTATATTGCAGGGTGTAATGGTCGGCCGGCAAGACCGCTTTCAGGAGATTTTCAAGGGAATATTCCCCCATTAGCCCCCGCAGTTTGGGAGCTTGCAAAATATTCTGCAATCCGCGAAGGTCGGCGGACAATTGAACCATCTGTCGGCTTTGCCCTTCGATGGTACCCAGTTGCTGCTTGAGGTCGCTGAGAGTTTTGGTATTGCCGGTTAGAAATGCTGTCAGATTCTGCTGGCCGGATTGTAGATTCTGAGTCAGCGACTGGCTCAATGATTCATTGGCGGTGCGTAAGTGGTCTATTTGCCCCGAAAGCATTGAAACGCTGGCCGTCTGGGAGGATAATTCGCGCCGGGTGGCTAAAAGGGTATGAAAAAGATATGCTAATATCCCCAGTACAACCAAAAGCAGAACAATCAAAGTGATAAGCAGGGCAATTTGCATATAAGATAAAACTCCAATTACTGGATAATCATAATCTTGTAAACTCTTGTCCAAGAAGATTATGCGAAAAAAACAAATGAAGCAAGAAAAAAAGAAAACAAGATATACCCTTATTATATATATGTATTATTGTAAAATTTACAGCTAAAAAATATTTGCAAATCCGGTTTGTGGGGTTTATACTATCTACATCGACAATTGAAGAATGCAGACGCGTATGGATATTTTGGATGGGAGTCAACATGGATGTTTCAAGACAATCAAGTCTGTGTGTTCCGGGGGGAACACGNNTTTAACAACCCTAATTTGAATTGGAGGTGTTCTATGAAGAAAATGGCATTGGTATTGTGTTGCATCTCGGTATTGGGCTTGGTGGGATGCGCTTGTATGACAGGGCAAAAAGAGGCTCCAGCACCCGCGAAGGTGGAACCAACCCCTGCTCCAGCACCCGCACCAGCGCCAGCTCCGGCCCCGGTTACAGGCGGGCCGAATCAGGTTTCTCGTACGTATTGTTCTTGCGGGGTCATTAAAATCGATAAGATGATGCCTGCATCGGTTGCGGTCGGTCAGCCTTTCGATTACACGATCCTGGTGACCAATCTGACGGATATGGAAGTCAGCCAGGTCGTTGTCAATGATCGTCTCCCGGCAAACTATGCTTTTAAGAGTGCGACCCCCGCCGCTGAACCCAAAGATGGCGTGTTAACCTGGAAGATGGACACCCTCGGCCCCAAGGCCCAGGAAAAAATCGTGGTTACAGGCTCTGCCAAGGAAGTCGGCTGGGTATCAACCTGTGCGGATGCGACCTATATTATTCCTGCCTGTGCCAAGACCCAGGTGGTACAGCCTGCACTGGCCCTCAGCAAAACCTGTCCTGCTGAAGTCCTGCTGTGCGATCAGATCGCACTCAAATATATGGTGTCTAACAAAGGCACCGGTGTTGCCAAAGATGTGGTCATCACCGATCAGCTTCCTGAAGGTTTGACCCTGACCACCGGCCAGAAGGTCGTGGAAATCAAGGTCGGCAATCTGGAACCCGGCAAGTCGATGGTTTATACCGTCATGGCCAAGGCCGCCAAGACCGGTACTTACAAGAGCGGCGCTCTGGCCCAGGCTCAGGGCAATCTCAAGGCTGAATCCGAAGCCTGTGCCACTGCGGTCAAACAGCCCGTTCTGGCCATCACCAAGACCGGTCCTGAAAAACAGTATCTGGGCCGCAAGATCAGCTATGACATCACCGTTGCCAATAAGGGCGATGCCCCGGCAACCGCAACGACTCTGACGGATACCATTCCTGCCGGCGTAGGCGAAGTCACTGCCTCCGAAGGCGGTCAGGTTGCAGGCGGTCAGGTGACATGGAATCTGGGCACCCTGGCAGTCGGCCAGAGCCGCAAGGTCTCTGTCAGCTATCTGCCGCAGTCTGCGGGTTCCTTCAGCAATGTCGCATCGGTTTCGGCCACCTGTGCCGAAAGCGTCAAGGCCTCGGCCAAGACGGATGTGGCTGGTATCGCCGCGATTCTGCTTGAGGTGGTTGACGTATCCGACCCGATCGAAGTCGGCAAGAACGAAACCTATATTATCACCGTGACCAACCAGGGTTCCGCTCCGGATACCGACATCGTGATCAAGTGCAAACTGGAAGATTCGATGCAGTTCGTCAGTGCAGGCGGCGCCACCACGGGCAGCTATGCCGACGGCGTTGTGACCTTCCAGGCTCTGGGTTCTCTGGCCCCCAAGGCCAAGGCAACCTGGAAAGTCGAAGTCAAGGCGGTCAAGGCCGGCGACGTTCGCTTCACCACCACGATGAACAGCAAGCAGCTTGGACGTGAAGTGATGGAAACCGAAGCCACCAACTTCTACGAATAATCCATCCTATTGCATACACAAGGCTGTGGACGTATAATGCGTCCGCAGCCTTTTTTTTGGTCTGCCTATCCCCAACCCGTGCGTTCTGGGTAAGCAATGGATGGTTTGGTTTTTTGAAAAAATAAACAGTTTCCCGGACGTCCGGGACGAAGTATAGTTAGAATAGATTCAGGAGTATTCCTTTCATGAAATGGATTGTTGCGATTTTTGTTCTGGTTTTTTTGTGTTGCAGTAATCAAATTATGTTTGCCGCGGAGGCCGAACAGCCTGCTCCGACTGAAACCGCACAAACACCCTCGAAAGTGGATTTAGCCAGTCTGACCAGTATGGATCCGCAGAAAATGTGGGATACGATTTCAAATTATATTGCAACTCAGGGGATGGATTTGCTGTTTCGCCTGATCACCGCAGCGCTGATTTTTTATGTCGGACGCTGGCTGGCACGGGTGTTGACGAATTTACTC
>DLFY01000250.1:0-7420 GCA_002482415.1 Phycisphaerales bacterium UBA7708 | reverse complement strand
TGTTTGTTGCGATTGCGGCCCTGAGTCGCCTGGGGGTCGAAACCACATCTCTGGTGGCGGTCATCGGTGCCGCGGGCCTGGCTGTTGGCCTGGCTTTACAGGGATCACTGTCCAATTTTGCCGCCGGAGTCCTGCTGATTATCTTCAAGCCTTTCCGCGTGGGTGATTTTGTCGAGGTGGCAGGGGCAAAGGGGATGGTACAGGAAATCCAGATATTCACCACGGTACTGCATTCACCTGATAATGTGCGTATTATTATCCCGAATTCCCAGGTGACCGGCGCCAACATTATCAACTACACTGCAAACGACAGACGTCGTGTGGATCTGGTGATCGGCATTTCCTATGGGGATGATATTGCCAAAGCCAAGCAAGTGATTACCAGCGTCCTGCTGTCCGACAAACGTGTCATGCGCGACCCGGCTCCGGTGGTGGCGGTGCTCGGGCTGGGCGACAGTTCGGTCAATATTGCCGTGAGACCGTGGGTCAAGGCCGACGATTACTGGCCGACCTATTTTGATTTGACGGAAAATATTAAAGTCTCGCTGGAGCAGAATGGTCTTACGATTCCGTTCCCGCAGCGGGATATCCATATTCGAACGGGTTCATTGAAGGTGTAAATGATTACAACGCTGCTGCGAACCATCAAAACACTTGCCGATATCGTCCTGAGCCTGGGTGGGCTGGGGCGGGGCTGGCAGGTGTTTTTTTATGTGCTGGTGGGTCTTGCAGCAGGCTCCGGCGTGGTGCTGATACGGATTGCCAATGCGACATCCTATCTTTCCGATTCACCGCAAACCTGTATGAACTGTCATGTGATGACGGATGCCTATGCCAGTTGGCAGCGGGGCAGTCACGGCCATGCCGCGGTCTGTACGGATTGTCATGTTCCGCATGAAAATATGGCCGCCAAGTGGGCTTTTAAAGGGCTGGATGGAACCAAACATTCCGCGGTGTTTACTCTCCGGGCCGAGCCGCAGACGCTGGAATTATCCGCAACGGCGGTCCCGGTCGTCCAGCGGAACTGCCTGCGATGTCACGGAAATCAGGTGCAGATGGTGCGTCTGGCCGGCGTCAGTGAACGCAAATGCTGGGATTGTCATCAAAATATTCATGGCGAAGTACGGAGCCTGTCCTCGTCGCCCTCAATGCTGCGTCCCGACCTGCCCAAGGCGGGAGTCAACTGGTTGAATCAGGAGGTATCCAATGACAAATAAGACGGAAAAAAAACCGATTCGGCTGCCGCTGTGGGTGGGCGGATTAATTGTAGTGGCTACGGCGGCGGTGGTGATTGTGCTGGGCCTGTTGTCGGTGTCGGTGATGGAGCGCCGCTGGGAGGCGCAGCGGCCGATGATGGTGGTCAAGCCGATTGCCGATTTCGAGCCGGACAATGTCGTCTGGGGGCAGAACTGGCCCCGCGAGTATGAAACCTACCGCAAGACCGAAATCAGCGATACGCAGACCTTGTTTGGCGGCTCGTTTCCGCGGGATTATCTGGAGGCGGACCCCTATCAGGTGGTACTGTTTGCCGGGTATGGTTTTTCGCTGGATTATAAACAGGCCCGCGGCCATTACTGGGCGGTTGACGATGTCAAAGAAACCAAACGGGTCAAAAAGCCGTTTCAGGCGGCGACCTGCTGGACCTGCAAAAGTACCGATGTCCCGCGGCTGATGAACAGCATGGGTGTTAAAGAATTTTATGCGGCCAATTTTCATGACCTGACCGACCAGGTCAAACACCCCATTGGCTGTCAGGATTGCCATGACCCCGCAACGATGCGTCTGCGGATTACCCGGCCGGGGCTGATTGAAGGATTTGCCGCTATGGGCAAAGATATCAACAAGGCATCGCATCAGGAAATGCGATCCTTAGTCTGTGCACAGTGTCATGTGGAGTATTATTTCGCCAATGACGCGGCCGCCGAAAAGAAAAATTACCTGACGTTCCCCTGGCACAAGGGTACGACGGTTGAAGCCATGCTGGACTATTACGATGCGATGGACTTTACGGATTATGTGCACCCGGTTTCCAAAACGCCGATTGTCAAGGCCCAGCATCCGGATTATGAACTGTATCTGACGGGGATTCACGCTTATCGCGGCGTGTCCTGTGCGGATTGCCACATGCCGTATTTCACCGAAGGCGGCATGAAGTTCACCGACCACCATGTCCAGAGTCCGCTGCAGAATATTTCCAACAGTTGTGCCGTCTGTCACCGCTGGAGCGAGCAGGAAATTCGCGGCAGGGTCGAGGCGATCCAGACCAAGGTGCGTGATACCAAACTCAAAGCCGAAAAAGCCATCGTTGAAGCTCATTTTGACGTAGCCGCGGCAATCCAGGCCAAGGCGACCGATGACCAGCTCAAGTCGGTTCGGACGCTGCTTCGCCATGCCCAGTTCCGCTGGGATTATGTCTCCGCCTCCAATGGCATGGGTTTCCATTCCCCTCAGGAATGCATGCGTATTCTGGCCGATGCCATAGACCAGGCTCAGCAGGCCAGAGTCCTGACGGCTCGAATCCTGGCCCAGCAGGGGGATAAGGAAAGCCCGGTCTATCCGGATTTGACCACCCGAGCCAATGCCCTGCAGGCGATAGCGCCTTATCTGAACCCATAGTGTAATTTCTACAACAGGACTTTCATGAAAATACGTTCCATTATTACGTGTGCCGCTTTAATTCCACTGGGAATCGGTTTGTGGTATGTCGGTCGAACGGCGTATCAGGGTGCGATGACCATCCATCAATTGCTGACGGAAAATAAGCAGCTCAAACAGGCCATCACCAATCTGACGGCCGAGGAGCAGATTGGGTATGCCAAGGTGGTTTCACAGGAAAAGACTGCCGACGGCATACTGATGACCACATTGAAATTTGTCGAGACCGACCGCAGGGATAAGCTCAAAAAGATTCTCGAAAAAGAATACACCATCGAAGGCGACATCGTGCATTTCGATGCCCTGATTGTCAAGTTTGGTTCCCAGATGGTCATGGACGGCAAAGCCCGAGCGATGTACCTGTGGCGAAGAATTTATGGTGAGGCAATGTCGCCTCGCGAAGGTTTCCCTATCGAAGAACTGGGACGAGAACCGGCCCGCTATGCCGATTTACTGCAATTACTGCCTGTGGAACACCGCCAGATGTTCTGGGAGCATATCTGGGAACTGGCCAACAATCCCGAGTCGTTAGGCCAGTATGATATCCAGGCGGTTTATGGCAATGCGGTGTACACCAAACTCCGCCCCGGCCTGATTTACGTCTTCAAAATCACCGCCAGCGGACAGGTCTATCCCGAAGTCGTGCCGGAACTGTAATACCGGTTTTTTAATCGTCTATCGGTTGAAAGTAAAAAGCCTGCCGGGTGGGGTCGGAATTAAGGAGTTACCCGGCAGGCAGGCTTAAGATTGCCTCAAGCAGAAGGAGTTTTATTGACGACGACGAAGGAGAACACCACCTAATCCCAGCAATAACATTGTTGTTGGTTCGGGGATAATCGTTATATTATTGACAATGGATGAATAACCACTGCGATCTTCAAAGAAAATGGAGAATGTGCTGCCGTCTTTCCATACGCCATTTAAATATTTTGTTGTTGAATCATACACCGCGGTCTGGCAGATAATTTTAATATGCAATGGGTTAGCAAATGAATAACCGCTTATAATTTTATTAATCTGCCCTCCACTCAATAACGCCGCTGCGTCCTCCCCTATATCAAGACGATTGATATGCCCTCCGGATAACAGCAATTTGCTGTTGTCATGTATGACTAAATCCCAAATTCCGCCTGAAAGAACAGCAAGAGGCGATGTATTTTTAATATCTAAAATGCTATTGTCTTGTCCTGTTAGACGCGCCCCTCCACCTCCAGTCATTAAAAGCGTTTGTTCGTTTTCTATTGTTAAATTTCCAAAAAAACCAGACGAGATTTGGTAGTCATAACCAGAAAAAGCACAAACACTCAGCCCAAGCACGATTAAGCTGACAAATAACGATCTCATATCATCCTTCCTTTCTCTTGTAAATGATTATACATCATATAGTTATAAAAATCAAAACGACCGCGTTTTGATTGTCATATCTCCTGTTTCAACAAGGCTTTGTTCCAAAAGATTTTTCACTTCTTGCCATACCTCAGTATTGTCTTGATCGGTTTTGATAAACAGGTTGATTTGATCCAGCAGGGACAGGACAAGCGATGCTTCATCCTCTGTGGATTCTGTCGATAATACGCTGGCCCGCATCAGAGAAGGAGCGGACAGGCTGGAAGCCAACATGGATTGCAGGGTACTTTCAGAAATCGGCGGGGTATAATCCAGCGGATGAAATTCAGGCCGCCAGCAGGCGACCCAAAAACAATCTGTTGATTCCATCCACGCCAGAAAATCCGGTAAATCAATGGCGTATTGACTGGCCCCGGTATTCACTAAATTAAATTCCTCACGCCATGCCGCCCGTCTCTGGGGAGTGATATAATAGGGGCCGTTTGGATCATTATAAAGATAATAATTGGGGTAGTTGGGATCATTCAATTCCGGATCGTCGGGGTCGTGGGAAAGCCATGCCTTGGAAAAAGGAACAAACTCCACATAATTGACTAACCCGTCATGGTCTAAATCCCATGCGTTGGCAATATCTTCGCAGTGAATTTCATCGGCCCCCATATCAACCCGGCTGTCCGCGACCCGGTCTTCATTATCCATATCTTTCTGCCCCGGATAAGACAGGTTTGGATCACCCTGATTCTTGCAGAAAGAAGTATAGCCAAGATGGACGTTATTGGGATCGCCTTCATATACAAAACCCGGCTTGCCGCCAAAGGTGTGTCTGAAATTCATGGTGTAATTCACACCGTCCGGATCGTTGGGGTCATAAACACAACTGTAAAACGGGTGGAGTTTCAATCCTGCAAACTGCTCGCCATTGCCGTCCTGATTGTTATACCAGATGATGCAATTTCTCACTTCCGGGTAATTCACACGGTTTGGATCGCTATCGGTATAAGCAATCGCTTCATTATGGTTAAAGGCAATAGTATTGTTGTACAAAACTGGTATGTTGCTCGGGTCTTTTATCCAAATTCCAAAATAGTTTTGCCCCAAAGAACTGTTTTGGCATATCACACTATTCTTTATCATAGAGTTGGAGTTTTCAGTGTATAATCCATACTGCTTNNATGACAGTTTTCAACAGTGATACTCTTGCTATTGCCAAGATGCTGAATTCCATCATAGCCATTATTTTCTATTGTACACCATTCCAGACTTAGACTGCTATTGTCGGCATAAACTCCATAACTTTCATTTTGGTTAACTGTACAATTGGTAATTTCAACTGAATCTACATCTTTGCATAAAATTCCATATCCATACAATGCCGCATCTTGTACCACAAACCCATCCAGCAGGGAATTGTTTCCCATTGTAACGACCGTATCGTTGCGGATAGCAATATCAATATATCCGGTTAAAGTCGTTACATACCGTTTTGGATCACGCAGGCTGGCTTCACCGCCACCGCTCCTGAATCCCCCATACACCGATACTCCCTCCGGAACAATAAAACTATCGCTTGTTCTACCTCCCGGATTATACGTCCCCTGAGCTACATAGACGGTATTGACATCTTCACAGGATGTATCTCTGGCTCTTGTTAATGCCTGCTGTAAATCGGTATAAGCATTCTCCCAGCTTATCCCATTATTATTCCCGGTAGCTGTCTTATC
Organism: Phycisphaerales bacterium UBA7708; assembly: GCA_002482415.1. Lineage (GTDB taxonomy): Bacteria > Planctomycetota > Phycisphaerae > Sedimentisphaerales > Anaerohalosphaeraceae > Anaeroglomus. Next base: position 1,697 of record DLFY01000250.1, on the reverse strand, counting down.
AACGTAAATAATGCTTCCACCATCCCAACAGCATACCGGGGTATTCTCGATGGCCATAACCATTCCCATGCTGGAAGTCATTACGGCCTTGTTTTGCATCATTATTCCCGGCTCTGCTTTTCCATTGACACGAACTTTCAAATCTACATATCCCGTCTCATAGCCTTCGATATCATCCAATATCCACACATAGGAATGGTCTGTGTCATTATAACCCGGATCGGGAGGGATAAAAATAAGGTTCGGGTCGTTTGGATCAACGCTCCATTGTGCTTTTTCATAAGTTACCCCGGCAGGCAGATAATCCTTGAGAACGACGTTTGTTGCCGTCTCGCTGGTTTCATTTTCCCAGCTTATTCGATAGGTAATTTCATTCCCGGGGGAAACACATCCTGTTACATTATCCTCTTTGGCAAGTTCGATTTGAGGATTTATATAATTTTCCCCTGTAACCAATCCCGCAAGGCCAGACAATATGACTCCGTTGCTATTGTTAGTGCTGAATACCGATGTTGCAGAGATCACTTGATTGGGATCGGCTGTCCAGTTGGCAGTATCCCACATCTCAATAGTGCCTCCATTCCGATAGGTCGTGATATAGACTCGGCCTGCTGTATAAGAACTGGATGCTAAGCCAATAACATTGGCTTCGATGTTTTTACTGACAATACTATTTGGGTCAATTGTTTTTTTTATCAGATATTGATGTACTCCCCATGCACCACCGTAAAGTGTGCCGTCCAATGTGTTGTAATCTATGCTGACCACCGGACGCTCCATATTGACCTGTCCTATATAGGCAAAACCATTGCTCATATCATACGCTTTAACAGTGGAATAGGTAGGATAGCTGCTGTAGAGATATTCTGAAACATAAAGCATATTGTCATCGATTGCCAAATCACAGGCACATTTCATATTACTGAGATAAATATAAGGAGTTTCCAGCGTCAAAGTCTGCTCTGACGGATTCCATAACATCGAATATACGATATTTGTATTTCTCTGAGTTCCAAGAATTCGTTGGCGGGCAGCATCATAGACAATGCCTGTAATATCAGTGGGACCATTAAAAGAAACAGTCTTTATAAGCTGTAATGTTTTGGCGTCAATGATTGTAAAAATGCTCGTTTGTTCGGAGGACAAAAATAAAATATCATAGTCATTATCGATGGCCAAATCGATACCGCCATAACCATAGGCTGGCATTGCAGAGGTATTGCGAAATACAAGAGTGTTAGATATGATATCAAATGAGTACAACCGACTGTTATGATTAACGACATACAGCGATTCCGACAAAGCAGGAATGCAAAAACAAAGAAATAATCCAATACAAATTACTCTCGCAACTCCACGAGTTCCCATTCCGTCTCCCTTTCAAATAAACACCCCGATATTTATTTGATGCCCTTTACGCCCGTAAGCACGCCACACAAGACGCACAAAAAAGGGACATCGCTTATCATGCCTGTACAAGGCCCGCCAAGGCCCATCGCAAACACGCATCGGCAATGCCCCAGCCGGGGCACTGACACTCTGCGTTCTGCGATTATTGTATTTGGCGGTTTAGTACAAGACGCTCAAAGTCCAGTGGACTATCAATATTAAATTTTCAAATCAAAAAATATCTTGTTTTCCTTATATCTAATTAAATCCTTTTGACAAATGAACAATCCTTCACTCTGTATGTTTCC
>DLFY01000034.1 GCA_002482415.1 Phycisphaerales bacterium UBA7708 | reverse complement strand
AATAAACTGCCAACGGTTATCATGGTTCTGTCTGCGGGGTTGGTGTTTGTGTTCGGCAAAAATAATATCCACCATTCCGGAGATACTGTTTCGTATTTACTTTTCAAAGATTGATCCTGGGCAAGAGTGACATGAGATGTAAGATGAACCAGTTTACACTACGGGAATGTCTGGATAATGAAGTACACGTAATACAGAGGAGGCGATTCTATGATATCGAAACGAAATAGACTCTTGAATATATGGATCATTAGCATCTTTACAGCGGTCTTCTCGGTTGCTGCCGGAGGATTCAATGGTCAACCTGTGCTGCTGTTGGCCGCTAACGTGATGCCTCAGGGGGATATTGTTACGTATGAAGCCTTCGGTGCAGTGGGTGACGGTGTCCACGACGACCTGCCGGCGATCTGCAAAGCGCATGACTATGCCAACGCCCGTGGATTACCCGTCAAATCCAGGCCGGATGCAACCTACCACCTCGGCAGAAAGGCGTTTACCGCTGTCATCGCCACCGATACCGACTGGAGCGCCTCGCGTTTTATCATTGACGACACTGACGTTGAGAATCACAAAAAATCCCTGTTCGAAGTGCGTTCGCTGCTTGCCCCCGAAGACATAAAAATCGACCGGTTGACGCGAGACCAGAAGTCTTTGAAATCGCAGCCTAAACATGATTGTTACGTCCTGGTAATGAACCATAAGATCAAACGCTACATCCGGCGAGGGCTTAACCAAAATGCGGGAACGTCCCAGCGTGACTGCTTCATCCTGCGCCGGGACGGTTCGATTGAGGGCGACATTGACTGGGATTACGATGCGATTGATCGTGTCGAGGCCCATCCGATCGACGAAAAACAGCTTGTCCTGCACGGCGGCATCTTCACAACGATTGCAAATCGGATGAAGCAGGAGGTCGGATACAATTACTNNGGTCCAGGAATATCAAAGTGAACCGTTCTAACACGGTCATCGATGGTTTGACCCACTACGTTACCGGTGAAACCGAAGTCGGGCACCCGTACTCGGGCTTTATCGATGTCAGTCAATGTGCCAACATCACCCTGCGCAACTGCTTTGCCTCAGGACATAAAGTCTATAAAACCATCGGAACAGCGGGCAAACCGGTAAGCATGGGAACCTACGATTACAACGCAAACAGTGTGGTCAATTTCACCATGATCGGCTGTCGCATGAACGACATCAATGATCGGTCAAAGTGGGGCATCATCGGGACAAACTTCTGTAAAAACATTCTTTTGGAGGACTGCACGCTCTCCAGGATGGATACACATATGGGCGTATCCGGAACCTATGTGATCCGCCGCTGTACACTCGGCTATATGGGCCTTAACGCGACCGGCCGCGGCCTGCTCAAGATTGAGGATTCCACATTACACGGCAGCTCTTTTATCAATTTTCGCAGCGATTACGGCAGCACCTGGGAAGGCGATGTCATCGTCAGCAACTGTCGCTGGGTTCCGTCCGACAGAAGTATGAGTCAAATGTTCATCATTAACATACAAAACGACAGCATGCACGATTTCGGCTACACCTGCTTTATGCCGCGGGAGATAACGATTGACGGCCTCTTTGTTGATGATTCGAATCTGAAAAATGACAAGGGCTTGTTTTTCTTCAGCGATCCGGACGGCGGAAAAAATTCAAATGAAACAGAACGCCCTTTCCCGTACGAACTAAGCAGAAAGCTGTGTGTTCGCGGACTCAAGACCGCCAGCGGGAAGACTCCACAAATTTCACCCGGTATTCGTATCGAGAAAAGCATTATCCTTATCGAGTCCGACAGATAACCCAGGGCTATGTAGTCGATACCCACTGCACCATCGGCTCAGGACGTCAATACCCTTATCCGGTTGGATCCAAATGGTCGAATGACGTGATTACCAATACGATTAAGATTACCAGTTCTGGAATACCCGGCGATAATGGATCGAATCTGAAAGCACGTGGCAATCTTCGAATTGAACAGCCTGAATCGGCAGGGCGTAATCAGGTCAGTTCCACAGACCAGTACGCATGATCGAGGAATTGCTTCCAGCTTTTATACCGGTCATGGCTCAGATGAATATGGAGAACCGGATTGCGTTTGGGCTTGACAGGTCTCTGAATGAGTTTCATGTGGGCCTGCTCCGGCGTCCGGCCGCCTTTTTGGGCGTTGCATTTGGTGCACGCACAGACGATATTATCCCAGGCATTGCCGCCGCCGAGTGTTCGCGGCACCACATGATCCAGCGACAGTTCGCTGGTGGGGAATTTCCTGCCGCAGTACTGGCATCGATTGCCGTCACGGGCAAAGATGTTCCGGCGATTGAATTTAACGGTTTGTCGAGGCAGCCTGTCGTAAAACAGTAATCGAATGACCCGCGGCACGGCAATATCGAAATTAACCCCGGAAACCCAATCATATTTATGTGCTTCAAAGGTCTGCCGATAAGAGGATAATTCCCGCCAGGAATTGAAGTCGTAATTTTCCCATGTGCCGTCGTCACAGGACACAATCTCCGCCAGCTCCCGGACAACCAGAGACAATGCCCGGCGGAGTCCTATGACCCGGAAGGCCATATAGTGCTTATTTAAAACAAGCACTTGTGAATCCAGAATTTGGCTCGATTGTGCTGAAAACATGCCAAGCTCCGATATCCTGTAACGGTCGATGAATTCGACCGACCTGTCAGCATACCATACAGGATGCACTTGAGCAAGTGGCAAATGACCACAAACACTGTGAATTCTGTGTTAATTCAAACCTGAAGTGGATATTGATGGTGTAGAAATAAAATTTGGGTATAAAATCTTCCGCGATTTCTCGCAAGACGTGGAAATCAAACCCAATAATCAGGGTTTGATTTTCTTGACGTTTTGAGCACGCGGGCCTTTTTCGCCGCTGACAATATCAAATAAGACTCGCTCTCCCTCGTCGAGACAGCGAATGGCCGGGTCGGCGAAGCTGGTGTAATGAACAAAAATGTCCTCTCCCTTTTCGTTGAGAACAAAGCCATACCCCTTCTTCTTATCATACCATTTGACCGTACCTTCAGCCATGGTCCTCTCCACTAAACAAGACATAATTTAGACAAAGTTGATCCGCAATGATTGCGTGAAATACCTGATTATTCCGTAACCGTTTCGTCCGGGCAGAGCTTTTCTTTCATCAGCCGGCCCATTTTGAACTTGACGCTGCGTTTGGATGGGACTTGAACCCGTTCCAGCGTTTTTGGGTTTTGTGCCACACGGCTGGAACGCGTGCGGGTCTCGAAGATTCCGAAATCACGGAACTCGAGGCGGTTGTCCTGAGCCAGTTCCCCGACGATTTCGTCAAGGAAAGACTGGATGATGCGTTTGACCAGCACACGCTTGGCCTGAGAGGTTTCAGCGATCCGGTCAATTAACTCTTTTTTGGTGATGGTTGCCATTCGGATACCCTCACGAAGTATAAGCCTGAGATTAATAATATAAACAATAGCGATAAATTGAAGGCGTATCCGCCACAAGCCTTTTGGGCTAAAACCTAAACCTGCAAATAAAATATATATAATATCTGTATTTAGATAGACGGATATTACCTGATTTTTAACGGTTAAAAACAGCCTTAAAACCGCATTCGCCTGATCTAAAAAATCCTGTTTGACATAACCTACTGTTCTTTGGGCAATGCCCGCATCCGGTACCGCAGCAAATCCAGCCCGTTTTTTATGGCCTTTGTCACATCTCCGACACCTGACGCAAATCACTATACAGAATAGACTTCGAACCGGCAAGCAATTTTTTGCAAAAATTTCATCGAATTGGATATTGGCTGTCGGGAGTATCATTTTTCCCGTTTTTAGCCTGATTTCAGGCAAAATTCGGGTTCCTGTCATCCGGAACCACTATTTTGACTGGGATTTATACAAAATGAAACAGAATTGCTTGACCGATGGTCAGAGGAATAGGATAATATCCTGTTTTATCTCTATTTTGCAGGTTTTTCGTTTGGGCGGCCGATGAAACAGTCGGCTTGGACAAAACCGCCTCAGTCCGGCGTCGTCGCCGCTGAGGAATAGTCAATGTGCGGATGAGCCTATGGAAAAAAACATCGGAAAATATATCGTCAGCGGCGATGCGAAAGTCGATGCTGTCTATCATAATTTGGAATGGATAATCACGGCGCTGGCTGGGACGCTGGTCTTTATTGTCTTTGTCATGCAGGTCTATCGAATTCCCACCGGCAGTATGGCTGAAACGCTTCGCGGCTCCCATTTCCGTCTGCGCTGCTCCGAATGCGGCTATCGTTATGATTATGAGTTTTATCCTCGAGAATATAAAATGGCGGAAAACTCCGTACCTCGCCAGAATTTGCCTTTGGTGCCGATATCTCCCCGCTGTCCCAGTTGCGGCTGGTATGAAGACAGCGGCCTGCCCAGCAGAGTCGATGGCCAGTTTTATACCGCCGATGGCAAGCCTGCCCCCAAACGCGCCGTGTCACGAGGCGACCAGATTTTTGTCCTGAAATGTATTTACCAGCTCTTTGAGCCAAAACGCTGGGATGTCATCGTCTTCAAAAATCCGATTCAGCCGGAGATTAATTACATCAAGCGGCTGATAGCACTTCCCGGTGAACGGGTCGAGATTATCGATGGCGACATTTATATCAACGACCAGATTGCCCGCAAGCCCGCCAAAGTGCAGGAAGAACTCTGGATGCCGATCTATAATAATGATTACCAGCCTGCCCGGACGGAAGGGACGCGATTCAACGGCCGCCGCTGGGAGCAGCCGTTTGAGCCGGCAGACCAGGGCTGGAGTCTGAATGCCGACGGGCCGATGGTCTTTTCTCTGACCGGCGGCGACAGAAATGCCATGCGGACTCTGCGATACAATCCTGCCAAAGGCAATGATTTCAAGGCCGTCTATGGCTATGATCCCTCGCAAATGATTCCCGCGATGGCCGTGTGTAGCGACCTGATGCTGGCGTATTATGTCAGTCTCGGAGCCGACAGCGGTATCGGTGCAGTGCTCGGCAAGTACGGCATCCGCTACCGGGGTCTGGTGGATTCCAGCGGTCAAATGACGATCAGCCGAATCGGGGCCGACGGCACCGAAGAGCAGTTGGCCTCAGGGCCCGCTCTTTCAGGCTTTGCAAACCAGATGGCATTGTTGCGATTTGCCAACGTGGATCATAAGCTGATTCTCGAATATGGTGTCGATAAGCTCGAATATGAACTGGGCACCGGCCGAGACGATGCAGGCAAAAATCGCGAATCAAGCCCGACCGCCGAGATCGTGGGTTATGGCAATGCCCAGCTTCGGCACCTCAAGCTTATGCGGGATATCTACTACACCGGCGCCGAAGACAATCGTGTGAGACGGGCGTATGAAGGCAAGCCGCTGGACCTGCAAAAGGACGAATTTTTCGTCTGCGGCGATAACAGCCCCAACAGCTATGATGCCCGCATGTGGAAAGAACCGACCAAAGCCAATCCCGGCCGGACTTACCGCGACGGGATCGTGCCGCGGGATTATCTCGTCGGCAAGGCATTTTTTGTTCATTTTCCGGGCAATTGGAGATTCGAACGGCAGGGCTGGCGCATCATCCCCTATCTGGACGGCCCGCCGGAACCGGATGGAATGAAAATCATTTACGGCAGCGACCGTTTTTCAGCGAAACCATCAAATCCGTAGGAATCCGCAATCGCATGGATGAAATCGAACAGCAGCAACAGCAGGCAGTGCCGCCCCAGCAGGAGTATGTCCCCCGGCGCAGTGCGGCAATGGAAGGGATCATCAATACCATTGAATGGCTCCTGGTGGCGCTGATTCTGGCCCTGGTATTCCGGGCTTTTGGAGTCGAGGCCTTCCAGATTCCCACCGGCAGTATGGCCGAAACGCTCAAAGGTGCACACTATCACTTGCGTTG
>DLFY01000115.1:4321-4506 GCA_002482415.1 Phycisphaerales bacterium UBA7708 | reverse complement strand
CCTAAATTACCATTATGTATGCAGGTCAAACAGCGATTGTGTCTTGATAATCGTCACCTGATCCGGAAACGCATGAAACGCATGGATGTGCAGTTCGTGACGACGTGCTTCAAAGTCAATATAGCTGAACGGTTCCAGCCCGCTGGCTGCGTACTCCGGAAAAGCGATAAACATTCCCCGGTTTC
>DLFY01000115.1:0-4293 GCA_002482415.1 Phycisphaerales bacterium UBA7708 | reverse complement strand
CTGCAAGTCCGTATGGCTCTGGCGGTACAGGTTGGCGCTCATCTTTTCGATCTGGAAATCGGTCATGTAGTTCAGGCCGCGGCTCAAGGAGCATTTGTGGGTCCGCTGACCCCGGAATTGGAATCGCTCAATCAGGCCGCGTTTGGGCAGCAACATACTGTTGGGGCTGATCAGTTCCGTCAGGCACATATCGCCCACGAAGACGCTGACCACGTGCGAGCATCCCGTCGCCCACAGCATCATTTCGTAATTTTCGGTTTTGAGGTGCCTGCGGCCGAAAATGGTGAACAGTTCAGGGTGAAGCGGCCGCTGAAACAGCGAAAACGTCAGTTCACTGACAGCTACATTGGTTTTGGGCGACTCCATAGCTCTCCAATACTTAGCGATTACGATTCTTTCACGCCTGATTATAGCAAAGATAGGCTTTTAAAATCAAGGCCTCTAATAATACTGAAAATGGGGGCGGGGGTTCTTATAGGACGGAAATTTCATAAAGGCTCAGGGGAAAATAACTAAAGAAACTTAAATTATTTTTGTAAAAAATTTATTTTTCGGTACTCTGTTCTTTTATAACGGAGTGAATACCAAAATCTGAATCCAAACTACAGGAGTTTTCGATGCGAAAGACCATGGGATGTGTCGTGTTATCGGTACTGTTAGTCGCCGGCTGCCAGACGCGGACCGGCCGGGAATCGGCCTACTGCAACCCCGGCGGAATGTGGATGCCGCACCAGATCAGTGGACATGTGGATACGCTGCGAACGCTGGGTGTGGAGCAGCCCGAGCAATTTACCGACCTGACCGGCCATCCGCTGGGGGCGATTGTGTGGCTGGGCGGATGCTCGGCATCGTTTGTCTCGCCCGACGGCCTGATTATCACCAACCACCATTGCGCGACATCCACGCTGCAATGCAATTCGACCGCCGAGTGCAATCGCCTCGAACAGGGATTTCTTGCCCGCACCCGGGAAGAAGAACTGCCCGGCGAAATCGGCAAGAAAATCTGGCTCATCCATGATATTCAGGATGTTACCGGACCTGTGCTCGAGGGGCTGGACGCTGTGGCCGACCCGATGGAGCGGACCAACACGATTGAGGATCGCGTCAAGGCCATTATCGCCGAGCATGAGAAATCCGATGAGGGCATTCGCTGCTCGGTGCGGTCGTATTATGAACAGCAACAGTACTACCTGATTACCCAATTTGAAATTCGGGATGTGCGGCTGGTCTATGCCCCGCACAGCGGCATCGGCTGGTACGGCGGCGACATTGACAACTGGCACTGGCCGCGGCAGACGGGCGATTATACGTTCCTGCGGGCGTATGTCGGGCCGGACGGCAAGCCGGCGGAGTATTCCAAAGACAACGTGCCTTATCAGCCCAAACATTATCTGCGGATTGCGACTGAGCCGCTGTGTGAAGGGGATTTCGTGATGGTGGCGGGTTTTCCCGGCAGGACCCAGCGGTGGAGGACCGCCGAGGAACTGGCGTTTGCCTGCAACGTGCAGCAGCCGCAGCAGATTGCGATTATGAAGGAAGTGGCCGACCTGTATCGGCAACTTGGCGAGCGGAGTGAGGATATCGAAATCAAGATTACGCCGTCGCTGCGCGGTGTGATGAATCACCTGCAGTTGCTGGAGATGACGCAGGATAATTTCACCCAGTACGGGCTGGTCAAGGTCAAAGAGCAGTCACAGGCCAAGCTGGTGCAGTGGATTCAAAGCGATCCGCAGCGTCAGCAGCAGTGGGGCGATGTGTTTGAGCAAATTAACCAAATTAACGAGCCGCGCCAGCAGCGCTGGTACCGCGATTACATGGTCGGTAATATTGCCGGGTCGGTGCAAATGATTCGTGCGGCGCATACGATTGTCCGGATGGCCGAGGAACGGCCCAAGGCGGACGAAGAACGCGACCCGGAATTCCAGCAGCGCAACTGGGACCGCATCGCCGATGGTCTGCGGCAGATTCAGGTCAGCTATGACCCGGTTATCGATAAGGCGTTCCTGAGCTTTTATCTGTCCAAACTTCGCGGCCTCTCTGCCGAGGACCAGGCTCCTGTGCTGGCGGCGTTCGGCGAGGAGGTCAACTGGGATGCGGCAGGGATGCAGTTTATGATTGAGTCGCTGTATCGGGAGGTGAAGCTGGCGGATGCGGAGTATCGCGTCAAGCTGCTGAATACCGCGACGCTGGAGGAATTGCAGGCGATGCCGGACCCGATTATGCAGCTTGCACTGCGGTTGCGGCCGCTGACCAAACAGATGGACGATGACGGCAAGATTTACGAGGGCCAGATGCTGCTGGCGCGCAAGGGCTATGTTGAGGCGATGAATGCCTTTGCGGGCAGCCCGGTCGCCCCGGATGCCAACGGCACGCTGCGGATTACCTACGGGACGGTCAAGGGCTATCGGCCGGCGTGGTATGCTTCGACCTATCGGCCGTTTACGACGGTTCAGGAAATGCTGAAAAAGCATACCGGCCAGCCGCCGTTTGATGTGCCGGACGCCCTGATCGAGGCGGCCAAACAGCGGCAGGGCAGCCGGTTCGAGTCGTGGTCGCTGGGGGATATTCCGGTGGATTTCCTGAGTGATCTGGATATTACCGGCGGCAACTCCGGTTCGGCGACGCTCAACCGCAAAGGCGAACTGGTGGGGCTGGTCTTTGACGGCAATTCCGAGGCGCTGGCCAGCAACTGGATCTTTATGCCCGATATCACCCGTGCCATCCATGTGGATATTCGTTATGTCCTGTGGATTATGCAGGATGTGGACCACGCGGATAATCTTCTGCAGGAACTGGGCGTCAAGTAGGCCTGCCATTTTCGAGGGATGATTGAGGGAGAATGTGTGGGCATAGTTTGCCATGACTATTGCTATTAAAGCAGGATGGTGTTTGGAGTAGACATGCAAAAAACGTTGTCCGATAAAACGCTTATGTTAATTGCGGCAATCCTGTTTTTTGTTTGCAAAAGTCCCACTGTNNTAATAAAAAGAGGAGAAGAAATGATCAAGAAAGTAATAGTGTTTATACCTATTGGTGTGATTATATGCATTGTATTATTTATTCTCAATCACTGGTATATTGGCAGACCTCTTTCTTTAAAAGAAAAAATAATTCAAGAAGAGAAAGGCTATGTATACAATGCATTCAACCCACCAAGTGAGTCACAGAAAGAAAGTATTGAAAAATCTAAAAAATTCATCTCTCGGCTTGAAAATATGGATAAAATAGAGCCGCCATTTGTTCTCAAATCTGCAGATTTTTCTGTACAAAAAGACAGCCATGGAGAATATGTTGGATGCACAATTATTTGGTATGAAGATGGATATAATACGAAAGGATTCCGAATAAAAAACACTTCGCAGGAAATCTTAAAAGACGTTTCTTTTCCGGAAGAATTTCGGGATTACAACAATACCGCTTCAAAAACAGAGAAATTAGCAAGAGCGTTTAGTTTTAAAATTATTCCTGGAAAAGAAACTAAATGGTCAAGCCATAATTTACTTATGATGACTGTTCCTTCTGATGTATTCGAGTCACCGGTTTATTTAACACTTTATGATTCCCAGGGAGTCGAATGTGAATCGGTACAATGTGAAAGGATTATGAAATTAAGCGGGAAAGGTTCCGCGGTGTCAACAGAACCTAATTTGATACTATGGGAAAAAGGTGGAATCGAAAAATAAAGTAAAGCGAAGGGAAATGGATAAGATNNATTGCAATGAAATCAACCAATAGACGGGCAATCATTATCATACTTGGTACGCTTTTGGGGATCTCGATTTTGGGAGGAGTGTCTTCTGTTTTGGGGGTGTATTATCTGTTGTATTTGCCATTTAGCCTTCATTACTCTGAAATTGATGCACAAAAAGCCATTGCCCATGTGGAAGACCGATATTCATTTTGCTTCCCGGCGGAAATTTACAATGTGAAGGCAGCAAAGGCATACGGTGATTTGGATGGCAGCTCCTCTTTTGTTCTAAAATTCAATATACCCAGTGAAAATATGGGAGCAATTATGTTTGGTCCCTACAGCCGTAAAGAAATATTAGATTACACAGAGGGATTGGATTGGCGGCTGAAACATGAGAATTATCCGGATTGGTATAAAGTTCCCATTGAACAAGGGAAAATTATTACTGTACAAGCCCCAGCCAACGTCCCGGATGTTTATTTTACAATAGAAGTGTATGTTGATATGTCAAATGAAAAAGATTATGTTGTCTATATGGAGGGAGCTTATAAATCCGGTAATGAATAGAATCGCGTGGGCATGTGTCGCCCCGCTGGGGCTTT
>DLFY01000037.1 GCA_002482415.1 Phycisphaerales bacterium UBA7708 | reverse complement strand
ACAAGGGCTGGCCTGAAACCAGCCCTTTTTTTTACGCCTGAAAACAACCCTTTACTCCGTTCAAGTTTTTTGACAATTCAACCGTAGTGTTCTTATGATGCTTCATCGTGCTGTATTCATCTCATAAATATGCAGCAAGGTCCGTCTGCAAGGAGTCCGGAATATGGTCATTACACGTCAAAATCTGACAATATTGCTCAATATGGATCTTGAGCTGGAAGAGGCGGCGGCAATCCAGTACATCCACCATGCCTCCATGCTCACAGGTGTCGTTTACCGGAACATCGCCGGCATACTTAAAGTATTCGCATTTCGAAAGCTCAAACATGCCATGATCCTGACGGAAATGATTCACGAACTTGGAGGCTGCCCAAGTACCAGAATGGGCAATATCCATATCGCGGATGACAATGAACAGATGCTGTGGCAGGATTTGGACGATGAACAGGATGCCATCCGCCGCTGCAAAGTCCGCATCGAACAGGCCGAACAACTCAGGGAAATGAATCTGGCAAAACGGTTATGGACTATCCTGCGAATGGAGCAGCAGCATGCAAAATATATTCAAAAACACCTTTTGTCCAGGACAAGTCAGGAGGATCAAGCAAATTTTCGAGTCATGGAAACTTGCGATCTCTCTGAGGCGTGGGCGGAAAAGGCCGCCAGTGTGCCGCTCCGGATAAAAAGACAGAATCATACTGATCCTGCCTGAAATTTCCCGGTTCGTCACGGCCAAGACCGGCAGCTTCAGCCACGTGCTTCTTTTGATCGCGGAATAATCATACCCGGCGGTATAATTGCAGCCCGCCCTCTCCCGGCATTTCATGTCGCGGCATACACTATGTACGAGATACTGATACGAATTGAAAGTCTTTGCCAGGAAAGTCCTTCAGCCGTGCTACTGAAAAGCGGGCTGCTGATGCTGATTGCGGGCTTCCTGCTTTGGCTTGCGGGCCTGTATTTCAGTACCGCCATCGTGGGATTGCTGGGGGCTGCGGCGGGATTGTTCTGCGGCCTGGCCGTTTCGCAATGGCTGAACCTGTCGGCATGGATTTGTGCAGCGGCCGGAGCGGTTCTTGTGTGCCTGGTCTTAGTGTTATTCAAGAAAGCAGTTTTGATGCTTCTGGCGATGCTGGTATTTGCTCTGTTCGGAACAATCCTCTATGGTGGTTTGGCTCCCCAGAAATCTTCTGCCGCATTGCTGGAATCACTGGAGTCCTCTGTGCATCTGCCGTTGAGCCATGACACCTCTGCTCAAATAGCCGGTGTAAGCCAGTTCATCGAAAAGGATAGTTCTTTTTTAACAAGACTTCACCTGCTTTTTGAGGAGATTGTCCAGCATACCAGTCTGCAGCAGCTCGATATCCTGCTGACGGCACTGCTGGCAGGAATGATTGGAGCGCTGCTGTGCTGGCACCTTCGAAAACCTGTGATGGCTTTATGCTGCAGCGGCATCGGAACATTCCTGGTTGTGATCGGGCTGGAAGTCACACTGCTGGGGATGGATATTCATTTTACCGCATGGTTTCAACAGCACCCGGAGAATCTGTCCATGATCTATCTTTCATTGGTGGGATTCGGCATGATTGTTCAGCTTCTGACGCTCGTGTCATCTAAAAAAACCCAAAGAACCCGTAATTGAGTGATTCGGTCCATTCACTTCACTTTGCCGACAACTTACTGTAAACACAGCAAAGAGGCATTCAATTGCCCTTTTAATTTGGCAAGAATGGAAGAATGCATCTGGCAGATGCGCGACTCGGATAATCCCAGCGCATCGCCGATCTCCTTCATCGTCATCTGCTCATAATAATACAGGATCACAATAAGCTGGTCTTCGCGTGAAAGCCCTTTTTTGATGAATTCCTGAAAGTCCTGTTTGTGCACTTCATAATAGGGATTCCGACTTTTCGGGTCAAAAACCGCATATAATTCCGAAAATTCTTCATCATCGTCGGATTCCGACATATTCATGTTCAATGAGATGAGAACCACAGCGTTGGCATCCCGCTGAAAATGGTAAAACTGGTCCATATCCATCCCCAATTCATCTGCCAGCTCGGTATCGGCAGGAAGCCGTCCCAGAAAGGCCTCCAGCTTTTGTGTTGCATTGTGGAGCTGGTGTGCACGACAACGAACCAGCCGCGGAACCCAATCTGTTTTTCGAATATAATCGCGGATTGCACCCTGAATGCGCTGAACACCATAGGTTTCAAATTTGGCATTCTGCGTGGGCTTGAAATTCTTAATGGCACTGAGCAAGCCGAATATACCGGCGCTATACAAATCTTCCACATCAACAAACCGAGGAAAGCGAGCATGAAGCCGTTCTGCGGTATATTTGACCAAATGAAGATAATGTTCTAACAGAATATTTCGGGATTGAATATCATGGTATTCAAAAAAATGCTCCCAAATCGTCGCAATATCGGATTTCTGCAGAGTTTCCATGTATGACCTCCGTGTCATAATCTTCTGGAAAATATCTATTGGAAAGATTACATCGGCGTTTTCAAAAAAACCCTTGAAAGTAAAATAATCATTTTAAACAATTTCTCCCTCATCACATAAGCCAATAAAGCAAAACGGCTTATCGATTGAATCAGAGTCAAAAGAACCGTAAACACAAATTCTATACTGATTTTTCTTGAGAAAAATCAGTATAATTCTGATTGCTCTACGGAAAACAAGCAGGTATGGATACAAAGGATGGCTTTTGTCATTAATCGTCAGGAGCGGACGAATCATTCATTGTGATGGACAACGTATTCATTCGGTGCGGATGCATCTTCAGCACAAAGATGTTAAAATCCCAACCGCGCCGCTTCATCTTCCAGACCATAGCGCTTCATCTTTTTGTACAGCGTTGTCCGGTTGATTTTCAGGGCATCGGCAGTAACCTGACGATTCCACTGATTGGCTTCCAGCGCTGCGTGAATAATCGTCCGTTCCGGCCCTTCCAGCGCCTTTTTGAGGCTGACTCCCGAATAATCCGAAAATCCAAGTCGTTTGCTCTGGCTGACCACCGCCGGCGGCAAATCCTGTTCTTCAATATAAGCCCCCTTGCTCAGCAGAACGGCACGTTCCATGACATTTTCAAGCTCGCGGACATTGCCCGGCCA
>DLFY01000007.1 GCA_002482415.1 Phycisphaerales bacterium UBA7708 | reverse complement strand
TGTGAGCTTGTAGGCAGGATCATTTATTTTTTGATCCCAAAATAGCTTTACGATGTCTTCGTTGACTACATAGTCTGGCGCTGAAATCCGCCCGGCCCAGGCAATTGAAATTGTCGCATAACCGCGATGAGCATTGGTCAGAACGGCACGGTAATCAGCATACTGCCCCCCGCCATGTATCTGGACCAGTCCCGGCAGCTTTGTTCCTCCTTTGGGAAAGCCATAAACAGCAGCCATCATTGTTTTTTGACCTTTAAAAATTCCGACGCGGTACCGCACGACCCGCAGCATAATCCCGTCTTCTTCCCATTCTTTGAGAACTTCTGCATCGAGAGATTCCAATCGCGGATCATAGTCTTTCCAGAGCTGATCAAAATCATAAGGCGCTTTGCTGTCTTGAATCGGGGACAGAGTTTCCCGGCACATAGCCGGCATACTCATAATAACTGTCAGTGTTAGTGCAATATATTGGATTGATTCCATACATTTCATAGATTACCCCTTGATACACAGATTATTTGTTGTTCTATTGCTCTTGAAATATGCCCATCTATATACGCAGTATTAAAACCAGAATCATATTCTTGTCCGAACCATTTCATTCAGCGCTGCCAGCTGTTCCAGATACGACCTTTCCAAATAGCCTGTACGGCTCAAGGGAATATCCCATGTGACCGTTCCGCCATGATCATTAATGTGCTTAGTCCAACTTGTAACAAGTTCTTTGCTGAATCGCGGACTGCCCGTCCCCCACCAGGCACCCAGAAAGTTTAAAAAATGAAGCTGATCGCCTGAGATATCAGGTCCCAGATAATACTGCTTGTTATCGAAAATACGAATGCCGCAGGTGGGCTGAAAATAATCACATTCGCCGGCCAGATAATCCTCGTACCGAGTCGCCGGCATCAATTGATCCCGATTCATCCCTACAGGCCCGGTATTATACGCCACCAAAGCATCCGAATTGCCGGCCTTGAATGCTTCAGTAAAAGCCTTGAATTCCGCTTCAGACGAATAACTCCCGTCGATCCACCAGGCAGACACACGCTTGCCCCAGCGGATGGACCATTCGCGAATCACAGCCTGCCAGGCTTCCTGCTTATATGGCTCTTTTCGTGCCACTCCGGGAAGATAGACACATTGCCGAATTCCCTTTGGTCTCATGGCTTCCGCGCATTCTGCCACCAGATCGCGACGGGATAGTTTTTTGGAATTCATTCCAATACGTTTTTCATAAATATCATTGGGGGAACAGTAATAACCACCCCCCTGTCCAATGGTAACAAAGAAATAGGGAACACCAACAGAGGCGAATTGATCCGCAAGGGCTCCGACGTCAAATGAATTTACCCATGAGTTCCATCGTTCTGGGGTCATGTCTTCCGGTACAGCAGCGCTGGGCATATGCACCAGATAATGAGTTAAAACACCCCACCTGGCCTCTCGAAGCCATTGTGTTTTCGGATTGAGTGCTTTGCCTGCCAATGGGCCAGTTTCCATGGTTTCTGTTCTCCCTTCTGATGCCGCAAACTGCCATCCTGCTGTCAATGCCGCCGATGTTTTTAAGAAATCTCTTCGATCCATATTATATATTTATATAAGTATAATTCTATCTGTTTGGGCAATCAATGACCTGAATATGGCTATTGAATTTTTACAGTCATCGGATTTCCCCGCGTCATAAACTGAACCTCCAGCCAGGGTTTAGGTCCAGTTGAGGCAGTCGTAACGGATACTTTCTCCCAACCTTTTAATATCTGACATCCTCTATCGTTTACGGGCAAATTTCGGACTTTGTTCCAGTTTTCATCGTAAACTACCGCTTTGTCGCCACCCTGATAGTGCAGGTAGTGGCCGCTGGCTATGGAGCCCTGAATGGTTAATGTGCCTTTGCCGGTATGTATTTCAGGATTCACCAGTTCCGCATCCATCTCAACCAACGCCTTGAGATCTTTGATCATCACCGCTGCTTTTGTCTGTTTAGGTATATATCCGAAACCGATCTTGAAACGGCCGACATGGCTGTAACTGCCCTGATGCGTTTCCACCCTCCAGCCCCAATATCCATTCGCCCAAGCAGCCTGACCATGAGGTATTTCGATGTAACGCGTCCCCTTGAAATGGATCGGCACCACATANNGAAAACCAAAATTGAATTGCTTCCATCTCCCGTTACCGTCATGCCGACCGTTCGATGCCGATTCATATCCATTGATGGTAAAGTCCACTGGGGCAGGTTATCGGGATTCCAAAGATCCGTCTCTCTCGGATTTTCATACTCCATAACCAGATTTCCTGAATCAGGTCTTATGACAGTATCACCCAGATTTGTCAATTTTATTTGATCCGGCAAGAGACGGATATTTTCTGCTGACTGATTATCCGTAGCCCACAGGACTTTGATGATAAATTCCGCCGGCTGCGGCTGGAATGGATTTTCAAGCTCCATCTCCTCACCAGGCCGGATGAACTGCTTAGGCTCAATCGGGCCATGTTCCTGCCAACTGTGCCACATAATATCCCCTTCTTTTCGGGTCATCACCTTGACTGGATAAATTTCATAAGTCTTTTCATTCGCCACATCCAGCCGATAGACAAACGGAGATCGCGGATCACGGCTTGCTCCCGGAAGCTTGGTATCTGCTGGTTGAAAGGAATTTTTGATAATCTGACGCTGTTCATCGGTCATATATTGACTGGCAATCTTCCAGCGGCGCACCGTTTCAGTCATCTCCCGGGTTAGTCCATAAGCCTCAAGTTCGTACACTGTCAAACCGAACATCGGCTGTGGTTTACTCATGCCCATTCCAGGAGCACCCGCCGCTGCTCCCTGGCTTAGTTCATAATGAGCATCAAGCAGTTTTGTGGCTTCGCGGTTGGAAGAGGAAAGAATGAGCGGCGCACGATAGCTGCTGTGAACATGGAAACGAAAACCTTCCATGAGACGCTTGGTGGAATTGAGCTTGTATTCGATCCAGCAGTCTGGCGCTCGTGCCCCGCTGCTGCCGCTGGTGCAGGGATGATCCAGATTTTGGTAAATGAACGAAGCAAACTTTTCACCGCCCCATTTTCCATTATAACAATTATTCTCAAAACCATCAAATTCTACATTATACACTCCGCCCTTATTACACAAATCCGCATATGCTTTCGCCATTTCCTCAAGCATCGATGAATCGTTGTCCGGTATGAAGTTCTGGCCGTAGGTATCTATCAGACCAACCATTTCCGTGTTGGCCGTATGGGCAATAGCTTCTGTGGTGTACATCCCCCGTTTGCAGTCAGTTAATTTCCAAACATCCTTGTTCGTCTCCTGAAAATCACCGACCAAAACAATTTCATTTTCAATTCGCAGGTGGTGAAAACCAAATGTTCTTCCTAATAAAGGAGGTTGTAAATAGAAATTTCCTCGTTCAATATGGCTCGGCCNNNNATACAGGATTGTATCATCCCCTTTGACTGGCTGTGCCAGTTTTCCCTCCCCCCAGCTTGCCAATCGGCGATCGGGTTTCTTCCCGATGTACACAGGATCACTGAAGCCAAGGCTGCCGCTTAAAAAATGGAATTTCAGATAGATCCCTTTGCTCAGCAAAGTATCAGAGTACTTGCGTACATCTTTGACTCCTTCAGGAAACACATCTTCCCGGAGTTGCCAAAAGGCTTGATCAGTAGGCCAGAATCCTCCGCGCCAGGTATTAGTAAAAAGATAGATTTGTTTACATCCCGCCTGTTCGGCATACGGAATACCCTTATAGAGATCGTTCAAATTCTCCGCTTCCAATATGAACTGGCTCTGGTCTTCGAACATTTTATGCCATTGAGCAACCCAGTCTTTGGCACGTGCGTATGTCCATTCTCCCGAAACTTTCGGATGGGGCAGGTCTTCAGCAGCCCAGATTTGCAGCAGAATATCGTCCTCGGTATCCACATCGGGTGCATAATACAGCGAAAAACTGCCGAGCGGATTGGCTTTATTCCGATTCCAGAGGTAATTCCATTCTACGGAAACCCCATCATTGCGATTGACTTCATCGGTCATATAATCGGTGGCAAATACTTTGACGCATGGATCCACCTTCATCTCAAAGGCCAGAATCAAACCACTGTTGATAGGAAACCCCTTAATATTATCGATGATGAAACGGATATAATGATCGGTTTCTTTGATCGTAAAAACAACTTGCTGAGTACCATTTGAACTGGTTGCGATAAGCTTGCCCTCTTTGAGGACCAACTCCCCTAAGGGTATCCTTGATTTCCCTATATTGGTGATGAAAAATCCATCCCCGGGTGAAGACCGCTTCAGCAACTCTCTATTTTCAGCCTTTGTCTTCATGGAAA
The DNA here is from genome assembly GCA_002482415.1 of Phycisphaerales bacterium UBA7708. Classification (GTDB taxonomy): domain Bacteria; phylum Planctomycetota; class Phycisphaerae; order Sedimentisphaerales; family Anaerohalosphaeraceae; genus Anaeroglomus. The sequence goes on along the minus strand of DLFY01000007.1, from coordinate 16,047 downwards.
GCGGTCGACCATCCGAGGCAAATTCGAGTCTAAAGGTTTTAGTATTGAATACCGTAGCACCGGGAGCACTATTGAAACCAAACAAACAGACCGCAATCAGCACACCTATTCCAAATCGAATCGTTTTATCCATCCTGTGATACTCCCAAAATGTTTATATGACTCTTAATGTTCCCAAATTGAGCTTCATTCATTATTTCATTTAATTATGAAGTAAAAACATATTTTCATCTTTCGTCTTCCTCTTGGTGCGGTAGTATCCTCTTGAGGCAAATGTACATTGGACTACCTTGCCAGATTCATGCATATCCACCCCGTGAATATTCTAATCTTATTCATTCTTGACATATCCATCAATCAGCAAACAGGTTATCACAAACGGCAACGCATAGAAACACTATACTTTTAACATATTCTTATTGGTATTCGTTATTTTGCCGGATGGAGCGCCGGCATTGCCGGAAGAAGTGATTTCGGAAATTAGCGAACTGTTTTGTCGCCTTTCTTCCAGTTCGTTATTATACTGAGTCCAGATTCTTCGGATCATTTCATAGTCCTGATCGGTAAATCGCTCACGGGTGGTTTCGATCCCTGTAACATAATAGAGACAGGGATTGCCGATCCTGGGCTGATAGGTCGCATATTCACGCCATGCTTCCAAAGAAGGCATGGGGTGCTGGTCGGTATGAATCACGCATCCAGGACAGACTCGCCTGGCAATTTGAGCACGATGATCCATCTGAGGCACAATACTGCGTCGATCCGTATAAATATCCTGCAGCCGGAGCATATCCACCACATCATTAAAATAAGGATTATACGTATGCGAGATAATCAATGCGTCAGATTTGGCACTTTTGGCTGAGTGATAGTAAATTGATACCAGACTATGCAACAGTTCGACACCCCAAGCCAGTTGTGATCTCCTTGTGACCGGTTCGATACCGCGATACTGAGGCAGAAAGTGTGTATAGTCAAATTCAAAACCATCTGCATCCAGACCGTCCCGAGAAAGAAGGTAAGCAATTTTTTCACTTAGTCGGCGGGCATAATTCTGATTAAGCGGATCGACAAAGAATTTCCAGTGTGGCTCTGCCAGCGTTGCTTCCGGTAATTTAAGTTTTTTACGAGTTTTGCGATGCTCTCGTTTGCAAGCCGGGTAAAAAACATCTGTATCTAGCTCCAGAGTAAACGCGTTAGCATCATCCAGAATCATTTGCTCGCTTAATGGCACATCCTTGCCCCATGCCGATCGGCAATAGCTCCACGGCGATACCCATAAAATCACTTTCCGGCCTTTAGCGTGCTGGGCTGCGATAAATCCTTTCATATCCGGCCAGAGCGTCTCATCGACTTCCAAATGGCTGGTTAAACTGAACCAGCGATTGTCCACGATCAGAATCGTCGGATCGATGCCCTTCTTCTCAAGTGTGGCCAGCATGGTTTCATATGCTGCCTGTGTACACAGCTTGTCCACATTATCGTCTTTCCAATCGTCATATTTACCACAGAAATAGCAATCCCATCGGTTGGAATGAAAGACCTGTTCACCCCATCCTCCGAAAATCGGCTTTCTCCACCACAGGGGAATATCGGAGCGATCATTTTTCGGCAGCATTCCAATATTCATCAGGTGATCGACATATTTGTCCAGCATCTCATAAACATCAGGACCGCCGGCTAGAAATACAATTGAGGGACTTTGCCAGACTTTCTGGATCCGGACACCGCCCTCATAGGTCAGATTCAGGCCAAATCCTTCACCACCAGAGTATTCATAGCTGAGAAATTGTGCCTGCCCAGCCGATACCACCAATCCCATCGTCACCCAGTTTTGTCGGTTGCGGTTTCCCATCATATATAAAAACGGCGGCGGAGTAACCAGCCAATCGCCTCCCTTATAGTAACGATCGCAATTAATTCGCAACAAGGCATCTTCATAATAACCAAACTCCCGTTTATCGGAGGAATTAATTCCAAAGGAATACAATAGCTCAAACCGAGGCGTAGAAGAATGCATGAATTCCTTGACAGTGCGATGGTAAGCTTTGTGCCTGCCGGGACCGCAGAAATAGGGATAAAAAGCATCCGAAAGTCGTGGATCGTCTTTGAGAAAACCTTCAAAAAAACGGGCGTTGTCCAGTAAACCGCTCCCGTATACCTTATAGGAATACGACACTCTGTCCTGACTGCATTCAAAGATGTACTCTACGCGTTCCCAAAGAGTTGTTTTACCTTCATAAACCATCAGAATCGCGTCAGCAGTCTCCATGATTTTAGGTTCCGAAAGATGGACAACCTCATCGATTTTTTCGTCGCAATCGCAACCCGAAGGAATAAACAGTTCACATCCTATGCCGTTAGTGAACATTAGATCCAAGTACATCAACTTCTGTCGATTATACCGAATCGAATAGTTGTTTCCCTCAACGATAATCTGATCTTGTTTTCTTTGCAGCTTCACGATTTTCTCCAATACTATTTTATATATAGTGCAGTCCTTACTTTCTTTTTTCCTTCGACATCGACATCTCATACCAGGTTGCATTTCCCGCCGGCACTGTCACCTCCAAATATTTTCCAGACACAGTTTGTTTCTCCCCTTTTTCTGAAACAGCCTCCCAGATAGTATCAGGAATCACTGAAAGGGGAAGCTCCAGCTTGTCAATCTGCTCGATTTGGAGAGGGTTATNNATTAGTGAGCAATCGCATCTATGTGCTCTCCATCCGGTTCGCGCAGATGCAGCAGATAACCCTTACTGAAGTAATCATAGTGTTTTTTCCAAAATCCCAGCCAGCGCCGCACGGCCGCTTCAGACTTGGGTCCTTCAAATGCGACCCGCTGGAAGATCCGACCTCCGAAACCATATCCGAAGCAATAGGCCAGATAGGCATCATAGAATTCAGCGTTCTTTTCCATCGGCTCCATAGAAGGAGCATCGGGATTGGGACTCCAGGGCACAACCGGGACAAACGTAACGGCCTGTTCCTGCCGATAGACTTTCGTAAATGTATAAGCTCCTTTTCTTGTCGCCAGTATCTGGCCCCACATCCCCAAACGTCCGAAATCACCTTCCTCATATCCTGTAGTGGTAATCCGGCTCATTCCATGAGGATACGCACAAAATCCCTGGGCTGCCTCACCATGATAGCCCAGGGTTTTCATCCTTTCATAGAACTGCTTTTGTCGTTCCCAACCCAAATATTGATTGGGACCCCCCGGCTTATATCCGCGATTTTCTGCCACACAAATGTCGCCATAATATGGTCCATCCAGATGCCAGGCATCAAAACCACCTTTCACAACCGCTTCCTCCAATTTGCGGTTAACGTACAAACCCCAGTCTGTTCCCGGATCCAAGGTATCGCCCCAGCGGGCACTTTTGTCGTCCTTGCCCCAGATCAGTAGCCAGTCGTTATTATTTTGCACTTGAGGCGCATTTTCCTTACTTCTCCAAGTATTGACATAGATGGAATAAAAATATATTTTTAGTCCTTTTTTATGCGCAAAATCTGTCAGCTTTCGCACATCTTCCCAGCCGTTGGGAAACAGTTCCGGACGCAGAATATAATCACTATAGTTTGTAAACAACGGCGAGGTCAGATTTTTATCCAACCACCAGTGGCACAAAAGAACGGCTTCGTATCCGGCATCGGCGGCAGATTCAATCCCCCGATAATATTCTTCGACCTTACGGGCCGAAGGCAACGCACAATGCAGATGTCGAACGCATGTCCAGGGAAACAGTTTGCGAGTAGCCCGGCGGAATGCAATTCCTCGGAGCTCTTCATTTTCAGTTGGTGCGAGAAATTCATACACTTTAAAAGACTGAAAGGACTCGCCCTGCAGGATCCACTGATCCAGTTCAGCAGGATAGGAAAAGGTCGTGGCTTCAGCTTTGATATTTAGCAAATCATGAATATAAAAAGACTGCTTTTCGATCCAGGGCGAACGGGTTCTTTGGCCATTGACCTTCATCCCGTCACGCACATAATCATTCTCCAGCATCAGACTCATCTTGCCGTCTGTTTCCGGTGTAAAGGCCTCGATTTGCATCTCATCCAGATGAATTGCCGTACCGCTCTGGTTTTCTATAGAAATCCATTTTATCAGAACCGGAACATCAACCGGCCACTCATAGAATAATCTGACGGTTATGCCGGACAATCCTTTAAAAAGAACACACAGTCTTTTCCCCCCTTCAGGGAGGATTTCGATGCCAGAATCAAAATAGTGAATCGAATTTTCCCTCTGCCCGCCAAGACGATATTTCTTCCCATTCAATGTTACCGACCCCTCAGAAAGCGTTCCGTCCGTGATTAACAACGACTGGTCCGGCAAAGATTCATAAACCAATGTCCTGAATCCATCCGAATGATTTTGAAATGCTCTTTTATAGTAAGGAGTATCAAATGTAATCTTTTCCTCCTGATTTATCTTCTCTTCCATCGCACAACATGCTCCGCAACACAAAACAAAAAAAAATCGAAACCAAACCACAATCTGCTCAGTATTATTTTTCATAATATCGTCCTGATTTAAGAATAATCATTTAACTTTATTTCTCTGTTAATTCTCCTAATTGCTGATCTTCATAGTGGGTCAGAGAATAAAATAACTTGAAGTACGACACTGTGGAGGCAGCAGAAACCACAAGAAGAATTAGTGCAATCGGCCATCTCCACACTACAATGTAACCTACTGCAAACAGAAATCCATATAAGCCAAGAACTCCCGTCAGCCATGTAAAAACAATACGCCACATAGAATCAGCTTTTAAGCAATCATTGCCGCACAGATTTCGGATTCTGGACCAGCCAGGCCCAGGAATAATTACACGTCTATAAAACCGTTTTAGCGTCTCATCATCAACTGGTCTGGTAAGAAGAGTTACTACGAGCCATATCAATGTGGTCCCAGCCAGTATCGTCAATATCTTTTGTCCAAAGTATTGCCAGTTATCGGGAGAATCCCATATTCCAAAATAACGAACAAGCACAACATCCACAAACAACGCCACAAGAATCGAGCCAAGCATAGCTGATATTTCCGACCAGATATTTGTTCTGGACCAGATCCACCTGAATATCCAGACCAACACACCACCGATCATATATAAAGGAACTTTTAAAAGCATTTCGGTAATGTTTTCAAACTGAAAGGCAAACCATCCGCCAAATGCTGCCAGCCCCAGTGAAAAAGCTCTTGATACCCATACATAATGAGTTGAACTTCTATTTTTTACTAAAAAACGTTGGTAGAAATCATTAACCATATAGGATGATCCCCAGTTGATCAGTGTTGCGATTGTGGACATAAAAGCGGCAATCAGACATGCAGCCATGACACCTCGCATACCAACAGGCATTAATTTGAGAATCATTGCAGGATAAGTTTCTTGCCAGTCTTTCATCCCTGCTGCTTCATTGGTAGAGCCAAGAATAATCACTGATGCTAAACCAGTAATGATCCACGGCCAGCCATTCAGAACATAGATGCAAAATCCAAACCATAACACAGAATGAGAAGCATTATGTTCATCTTTGGATGCATATACTTTTTGTCCCAGGAATGTACCTGCAACAGCCACCTGAATACTGTAAACGACAGCATAACCAACGACAACCCACCAGCTGTAATTTGGATTCCACCCCGAAGGATCCGGCCAGATATTGAGAGTGTGCCCCGACCATTCACTCAAAGAAGCCAGTTTCTGACTCATGGCCTGCAGGCCGCCGCATTTTATAATTGCTGCAATTGCAAGATATATTGTTCCAAAAGTAGCAACTATATATTGCAGAAAATCAGTTGCCACAACACCCCATATCCCCGAACTAACCGAATAAATCACAACAATCCCTAGCAAAATACAGGTACCAAATACTTTGTCAATGCCCAGAAGAGATTCCACAATGACCGTCATTCCCATAGTTACCCATCCCATAGTTAATGCGGCAATAAATATTCCTCCATATACAGCATTAAAACAACGAAATATTGTTGCTGCTTTTCCTGTATATCGCAGTTCAAAAAGCTCAATTTCAGTCATTACGCGAGCGCGCCGCCAGAGACGCGCAAAAAGAACAGAAGCCAGGATAATTCCAAATCCAGGAGCAAAGAAAAGCCATCCGGCATCTATGCCGAATCGACGGACATTCCCGCTGTGGAACAATGGCGTGTCAGCAGCAAACATCGTAGCCACCATGGAAGTCCCAGCAAGCCACCACGGCAGTGACCGTCCGGCAAGAAAATAAGAATCTGTATTCTTGCTGGAACGCCGGACAAAGTACAGGCCAATTGCCAGGACAATAACAAAGTACAGGCCCAAAAAACTCCATTCCACACCATTCAGATTTGCTAAACATTGACTCATTACATCCCATCCTTGTCCAATAGAACTATTTCTAATTGATAAATTTTCAAAACTCGCTCAACAAGTTATCAAATCTGTCGCAAAACAACTGTTAGATCATTAAGTTCAATTTTATAACCTCATTAGATATTGTTCGTACTGCAGGCTGATCAATTACCATTCTGATGCCATAACGGAAAAATCTGTTAAATTTACCTTATTGTCCCAATTCAAATCACCGGATGAAAAAATCCCATCTGACATCCAGTTATCTACAATGATCATAAAATCAGTCAGATCGATATCCCCATCATCATTAATATCTGCATCCATGGGATTGGGAATATTAAACGGAGTTCCAAGAGTCTTGAACAGCATCTTGAGCCAAGGCTTATTTGTCGATGTACTACTGACTGAAATAACAGAGCTGCCTGTAGGTATAATCCAGTTCGATATTATTACGGGCATAGACCTGATATAAAATCTATTCGAATCAAGAATATCGACACTGTTTCCACCTTTATAAACAATATAATTTCCACTGTCAACAGAACCGTTGACCATTAAAACCGAAGAACCGGCAGATAATTGAAGGTTATGCAATGGTTCGGTAATCTCCGACAATGCTTTAGGCTCTTTGATAATTACCGTGGCTGTATTACCCGAAGGTACAGCGGTAATTCCAAATGAGATTCGGTTGATCGCATTATATCGAAATCCCTGACGGATCGTCCCGTACGGATCCTGGAATTTATAGTAAAGCGTATCGCGATATGAATAATCTGCGGGCTCATAGTCCGGGATTTCAACATAACGCCAATCAATAAAATTATTAGGAACAATATAGTGCCGTTGCATTCCGGATGAATATTCAACATAAAAATAACCGCCAAGATTATCACCTTTTATCCAAAGGCCCAATCCTCTTTTCAAAGAAAGGTCGGTTGGGGCAATTGACCGGTTAGCCTGCCTGGGTGAGTTACTTGACGAGGTCAAGGTCCATTCATTATTTACATTTTTTGTAACTGAAAGTCCTGAATCTATCGTTAAATCAGAAACCTCCCCGGGTAAAAGCCCCGTATTAGACGCAGAACTATAATCATAATAAGGCAGCACTCTTGCTTCGAATTGAAGCGGCTGTGCTTCGTAAGAATTAGTAAAAGATGCCGTCTTATCGGATTTTACAAAAACCGGCGTAATTTTCGACGGTGAAATTTGCCATGAAAAACTGTCGATATCCGATGAAATAAGCTGAAACGTCGTATCATAATCCTTCATCTGTGTTTTTTGGGAAGAGGTAAATACATTCATGAGTTTAGCTCGTTCCCACTTTTTGCACAAATCAAGAATTTCTCCGGTCTGACCGTTGCCGTCCAATTCGCTGACCGAGGACCAGAACCAGTAGGTCGCATCATATGCAGCCGCCTTGGCAAGCCACCATTGCCACTCATCTGGTGACGAAGCATGCCAGGCATTTATACGACTATCCTTCCGGAACGTTAGCGCCCCAAGACCTTCGGGCACAAAATTACTGTTATCACTCCCGATCAGATACCCCTCAAAATAGGCTTTTGGATAAAAATGCATCGGTTCACCATTATTTGCAAACGCCGCCACATGCCATTCATACTGCGTCAGCCCGCTGGAACTGTCGTTAGCTACAAAATGGTCGAAGCCTTCATAGGCCTTGGCCATAAATTTATTCATCCCCCACCGTCCTCCAGATTCAATAGTCTCGAGGGCATCAAAACTCAACCGCCCCACCTTGCAGTAATTGACAAGATTCGACATCTTGTCAGCAATTTCATCAAGGAGAGTACTATCGGGATCCACTGCCAGGTGATTATAAACCGTCAATAAGCCCTTGACTGTCTTGCCGGCACCATGACTTGCCGCAGATGTACCTTCCTGAGCCCTGGCGCATCCGCTCAGATGCCACGGCACGGTACTGTCATCATAGGATCCGACCTTAATAATTTCATTACCGATCTGAATTTTTTCCCACCCCCATATATCCTGATAAACCGGTGGCCGAAGCCCGTGTCTTTCCGATGTATTAACAGGCATAACCGTCCCCTCATCAGGTACAAAATAAATATTCGTATCTGCTTTCGATACAGCCTGTGCCAGTCTGCCGGAACCCCAAGATGCAAGACGGGGATCTGGGGATGGTTTGACATACACCTCATCAGAATTCCATAATGAACAGCTGCCGGTATGGATTCCCAGAAGCATTCCTTTTGAATTCAACGATTCAGAGAAATCGCGAAGACTGTCCATACCTTTGGGCCAGTTTGACAGATTAACGTTATATGGACTGCCGGACTCCCAGACACCCTGGGGTAGATAGAAGACACCAATCCCACCTCGCTGGCAATAATCGACGGCCCGATTTCTTTCGGTTGGGCCACTGAATGCAACATACATCTCGGCCATCCGTGCAACATCGTTTTTTTGTTTTGCCCAAACACCTCCATACAAAGGATGAGGAAGATCTTCCCGCTGTTCCACTTCACCGATGGTTTGAAGGGTATTGCTTTCATCGCAGGCGAAAATCGCAAATCCGCCAATCGGGTCCGCGGGATTATCAGTCCGATGCCAGAGATAACGCCACTCTACTTGAAAATCACTTATCGTCCAAGTCATCCAATCAAGCGACATTACACCTACACCAACGCCGCTTCCATACTTTGCTGGAACCGCGCTTGCTAATTTCCCCGACAGGTTTGGATGAATTTGAAATTTCAGCTTGGTATTCTCAGTCGTGTCAAATCCTGTCAGGCTTTCAATCCGAAATGCAATATGCTTGTCGTCTTCCGTAACATCGAAAAGGACTGTGTACAAGCCATTGCTCGAATATGCGATCATCTTTCCCTGGTTAGTTCGGTAGACACGATCCAGATAAACATTACTTCCCGCCAGATTATATACGATAAAACCCTCATTTCCAGAAATTCCGCTTATTAGTTCTCGATTCAATGGCTTATAATACAAGGAAGATATTTTTCCACTAGTATCAAATATTAACCGAAAACTGGTGCACTCAAATACCGGAGATAGCAAAGCCGTCACAGATGTAAAGCTCCATGTATCTCCCGTAGTAACTGTTCCATTTTCATTTATTTCGTCAATCCGCCAGTAATAGGTTTGACCTTCAATCAGCAAGGCTGGCGCATAGCTGGTACCTGGCTGAGCCGTGGCTACTTTGGTTAAGGCATCAGGGGACATACCAAACCAGACATCATGGCGGACAGCACCATAACCTGCCATCCAGGATAACGTCGGAGTCAGGGACAAAGCTATAGCACCATTGGCTGGATTTGGTTGAGATGCTTTGTATACCGCTATAGATGAAACCGTTGTATGACTGCCGTTATAGACCACCTCAACACTGCCGGTGCCGCCATATGCGGTGATCCAGCCATTGGCAATATATGTGTTTATCGTTGTTCGCTTGTCGCCGCTGAGAACTAAGTTCCCTGCGGTTATATCGAGATTCCCGCCAGCCATATATATTCCAGGGGCCGTGATTGTTCCACCATCTAAATGGACATAACCGAAGCCCTTGCTCGTTCCAAACCGGGTAACATACAGGGATTCAGCGGTTAGGGTCATAACGCCCCCGCTCATATTCACCGTACCATTGCCATTGTTGCCAGCCCAAAGTGCCCCCACCGTAAGCGTACCTCCGTTCATATTCAGAGTGACGCTGCTGCCCACCCCCTCTCCAAGGATCAGCGCTGATGCTGTCAGGCTGCCGCCAGTCACTGTCAAGATTTCAGTTGTGGCGCTGCCACCGATGCGGATAACCGCTCCGACCGCCACAACGCCGACGCTGATTAGTGGTTGCCTGGCAGTCCCTGTATTGATAAAGACATCCTGATTGCTTAACGGTGCAGTCCCAGTGTTCCAATTGGCGCCGGTACTCCATAACCAGTCAGAACCATTTCCCACCCAGGTAACAGCCTGAACCGAAACAGTAGTAAATATTAGCAGCATCAATGCGAATACACTCATTGTATCTCCTCGACAATTTATTTATGGAACCCAGCTCAGTTCTGCAAAGACAGGGGCCGAACCGGCCCAGGATCCATTGCCCGGTGTTATACCGAGCTGATCCAGCTGATTCCATTGCGTCAAACCGCCAAAAGCGCTCATCGGCACGATAACATCCTGATAACTCGGAGAAGCACTGACAGAAATAGTCGCCGTGAACGTCTGTTTCGTCCCCCGATAATTTCGCCACTCATTCTGAACGAGGGTTATCTTCACTTGAGTACTAACCGTGCAGAGCAGTCTCAATTTCAATTTGGCACCAGCCGGACCTTGCCACTTTGGATCAGTTATCTTGTGAGTCCAGAATTCGGTAAGAGTAGGATGTTCCTCATTAATAAGATACCAGTCATGGAATCCGCGGGAGAAATTATCGATCAACATTGAAGTTGTATCGGTTGCAGCAATACCGGCCGCAACCAGCATATCCTTTGTCACAACATGGATATCGGAGGCGATAGCAAATAGAGTCCCATCCGATGCACGATAGGTTACATTTGCAAAAGCGAAAAGATAATTGAAAATAGAGTCCGTCGTATTCATGATAGGACATTGGGCTAGCCATGTATCGCCAACCTGCACTGTCTGGGCATCTCGCCAAAACCGCGAGATAGAGTCCTTATCATGGGAATAATACAAATCAACTGCCACAATCGTCTGAGAAGTATCAGGCGTTACCATAAACAACGGAATATGGTCCGCCTCGGTAAGACCCAGCGTAGAGGCCGGCTTCTGTGGGAATGTGAACGTCCCTTTCAAGTACTGGTCCAGCCAAAGGGGGCGGCAAATGTCAGCTTTTGCTGTAAATCTATGATTAAAATGAGGCGCAAACGTCAACCGTCGCGAAACAGCATGAGGAATTAACGTCCATGTCCTGTACACATCATCCATTTTTGCATTGAAATCATTCGTTGCACCCAGAAAGAATATTGGACAGTTGATATAAGGCGCATACGCCTGTGTTTCCATCGTTCTTCGGAATAATTCAAGATCGCCACTGATACCGCGTGCGGTATTCGGCAGGTCATAAGCATTGTAGGTTTGATAACCGGCTCCGCCCACCGAAGGTGCAGCGGCCTTGACGCGATTATCAGTGCCTGCCACGAAAGTCGTAATGGAACCACCCATGGAGTGGCCGTAAACCCCCAATCGGGCTGGATCAACTTGCGGCTGCTGCTCCAGGAAAGTCAATGCTCGCCTTGCAGAAATGACGATTGGATACCAACTGGTGTTTCGTGGTGATACAACCGTATCGATTGTCTCTGGATAGGGAGAATTATCCTGATATCTGCCGGCATAATTCTGGGTTGGGTCGATAGCACCCCAGTCGGTATTGACAATTTCACCCATGTCCTTGCCGCCCCAGTTAATGCTTATGGCTGCATAACCCCTTTGAGCATAATACGTTACTTCACTAAGAAACGCCCATTGCCCGCCGCCGTGACAATGCAGTACCGCAGGAAGATTCGTTCCGCCTATCGGATATCCGTAATAAGCAGCCATGATGGACTTTTTGCCTTTCCATGTGGCTATAAGATAGCGAACATACTTGTAATGGATTCCGCCGCTATCCCATTCTCGGACAACCTGAATCTCAAGCGGATCCCTGCGCGGGTCAAAATCGGAATATAATTCCGCGACCGTCTGCGGAATAACTGTCTTTTGAAAACTCCAGACTTCGCCCCTCCACACGTTCATATCATGCACTTCATCCACTCGCCAGTAGTATATCTGGCCGGGGACAAGAAGCTCAGGCGGCATATAGCTTGTGCCGGCTTGATTGCCTCGAAATGCGTTTATTTTTTGCCAATCGGCTGCTATGGCTGCAAAATCTGCCAGATTCACATCGCCGTCGCCGCTAATATCCGCTCGCGGATCCTCAAGCATGTTCAGCAGCCACTGCGAGGATAGCACAGACAGATCGATAATATCTGCTTTTCCATCTTTATTAATGTCTCCGTTGAAGGGCATAGCATCGTTGACATCATTAAAATCAGTGCCAAAATAAACATTATGCGATTCGGCAAAGGCGCCTGCCTTCCAGTTCAGTGCCGCGGGCGTAATTTGCTGCAATCCATCTGCCGGACTCGGATTATAGGCATATGGCCAATTCAGCCCCAAAGCCTGAATGGTCGTTTTGGATCCGTCACAGGATACCGTCAGGGGGCTGGCTCCATTGTAACCGGTGATCCACCCATTATTAATGTATTGCTGAATCTTGGAAGTCTTGTCGCCTTGTATAACCATAGTTCCGCCGGCAATATCTATCGTCCCGGCTGAATCAAAGATGTCCACATCTGGGGTGTTTATCGTACCGCCATTTAGTTGAATATGGCCTGCGCCGGCGTACCTTGAAATGTAAAGCTTCTCTCCGGTTATGTTAATGATTCCGCCACTGACATTTAATTCGCCCCGGCCGTTGTTACCGGCCCAAATCGAAAATGCATTTACTATCCCGCCGCTCATATCAAAAATTGCATCACTGCCTAAACTCTCGCCAAGAATTAAATGACTGTAGCTCCTAAATTTTCCGCCTGTCATCATTAATTTATTTGCTTGGCCTTTGCCGCTATGCCGCATAATGCTGCATGCCGTGTTCATCCCAGAATTGACCGCAGATCCAGTTGCGGTACTGCCGATGCTGATGTCCGTTGTTTTGCCCGGAATATTATTGGGACTCCAGTTCGATGGATTACTCCAGAGAGCATCTCCACCTCCACTTGTCCAGCTTAGCGATGCCGGCGCGGAAATCATTGTGAAACTCCACACATTGCCGGCAGTCACCGTGCCTCCATTCACTTCATCAATGCGCCAGTAATACGTCTCACCCTTGATTAAAGTGCCGGGATCGTAAGTGGATCCGCTCTGTGTGCCTACTTTAAGATTTGAATCGCCATTGGTAACGCCGCCAAGGTCAGTACCCAGGTAAACAATATGCGACGTTGCACCCATGCCGGAACTCCAGTTTAAAACCGTTCTTTCAGCTACCCCGCTGGTGCCATCCGCCGGGCTGGGATTACTTGCATTGAATTGATCCGCAACTGTAAAATTCCATATATCGCCCGTAACAGTTCCACTGCCGTTTATTTCATCGATCCGCCAGTAATACCTTGTACCTGGAGTTAAAGTCTCCGGAGTATAACTAATACCAGCCTGGGTTGCTGCAAAATCAGGCGAGCTTGTTGTTCCAAAATAGACATTGTGTGAATTTGCACCATTGCCGGCAATCCATGTTAGGGTTGTATTTGCCGACACACCGGTTTTCTCATTGGCAGGATTTGGATTCGTGGCCTTATACATCGGTACCGCTGAAACCGTCGTATTACCCCCACTATAAACCACATTGACACTGCCGCTGCCGCCGTATGCGGTGATCCAGCCATTGCTAACATAGGTACCAATCGCGGTTCTTTTATCACCGCTGAGGATCAAGGTGCCTGCGGTAAAGTCAATAACGCCACCTCCCATATATAAATCCGAGGCATGGATAGTACCACCATTCAAATTAACATAACCTTTACCTGTTCCGAATCGGGCCACGTATAGAGATTCACTGGTTATGGTCACTGTACCCCCCGTCATATTCACTGTGCCATTCCCATTATTGCCTGCCCAGAGAGATCCCAATGTAAGTGTACCGTCTGTAATGGTCAGAACCACATTGCTTCCCCCACCTTCCCCCAGGATCAGATGCGTTGTTGTGGTAAGCCCCCCCCCCGTCACGGCCAGGGTTTCAGTGGTGGCGTTACCTCCAATTCTGATAATTCCTCCGAGCGCAGCTACACCAGAACTAATTACCTGCCCTTTGGATTTCCCGGTATTTATGAAAACATCCTGACTGCTTGAGGGTGCCGCACCGCTATCCCAGTTAGCCCCCGTGCTCCAGAGACTGTCGGTTCCCGCACCAGTCCATGTAACAGCTTGAACATGAGTTATGTAACTCAGGTATACAGCAACAACAATAATGATTGATAGTTACCGCATGACTGTTATTTATCTTTCATAGTGTATTTGAAATCATAACTAAACTGGTATTGCAAGTAAATGCACAATATTACTGAGTATTGGCCCTACAGCAGATTCACACACCCCCATAGATATTGTGGAGGCTGGTTATGGCCCGTTGACCAACTTCCTGCTATCACAGTAATTGTCCTCGATGCGTCCGCCATTTCTCAAGTACCGAATTAGCAAGGCTCGGCATTGGTCCACAGCACGCATACGAATAGCGGTAAATTGCATTAAGCATTCTATAAACCATGTCAGGTCGGCATTTTGCTGACCTGACAGTTAAACACAACAAAAACTCAGGCACGTTTTCTGTGAATCAAAGCAAACGCTCCTATGCCAAATAGGGACAGCGTTATAGGTTCCGGTATCGCCGTAACTTCAATAGTATTGTCAAGCGTCGTAATCACAATATTATCTTTGCTGCCATAACCAGTAAGCCAGGACTTGTCAATATAGTCTTTGATTCTTGCTTCGTAAGCCGACGGCAAAACCAGCTTGCCGGCAGTAATATCCATGCCGCCAGCACCAAAAAAGACCGAAGCGGCATTCAAAATACCGCCATCCAGCTGTACCCCAAGACCTGACGCTCCACTGGAGCGTGATACATACAGGCCTTCGCCAATCAGATTCACCACACCAGCCGTCATATATAAAGTTCCTTGTGCAGCCATACCCCATCCTTGCATATTGCCGCTCCACAATGAATTGGCCGTCAGACTTCCACCATTCATAGAAATCGCGACAACAGAATTCGCGCCTTGACCAAGAATAAAATGGCTTGACAGAGTAAGACTGCCGCCATTAATTGTCAGACTGCTGATTGTATCATTTGTACTGCCCATACGCAGTGTACCACCAAGGCCATAGATGCCTGACTGAATCAACGGTTGCTTTCCCTGATTCCAGGAGGCTTCAATATAAATGTCTTCGCCTGGGCCGGGAACACCACTTGACCAGTTCGAGGTCGTATCCCACAGGCCATCGCCTGCGGCTGGGCCCACCCAGCTTCCCGCCGAGAGACTGCCGACAAACAACAGTACAACACCAATCGCTATCTTCACATTCCTACACATCTCTTTCGTTTCCATCTTACCAACCTCCCAAATATTTTACTGTTAACTTATTTATCAGCGACCATCCGCTGAACCTTACTACACTTATAACACTCAATAGCTTTTTTCTTTGCGACTCCAGGTAAAGTTCATTCGATATTCATAATGTATTTAATCTTTTCCTATTTCTTTGCTCGGCATTTATTTTGAACACAGAATAAACATATCCATTCTCACGAGGGACTGAATAAATTATTTTGGCCAATTTATTTAAATTTTTCCATCCACTCTGGCCATGGAAAACTTGAATTCTGAGCATTGCCGGTATCAAATTCTTTATGCCATTTTAGAGACCACAAACCTTTGAGCCCCACCATTTTTGCCGAAGAATCCATAAAAATCACACCCGCATATCCATTGTGTCGATTCAAGCAATAACGATGCATACCAATACTAATATCATTCGTTTCTTGCTCTAAAGGAGGCAGGTTAGTGTGCAAAGGCCAGCTGTCAACCCATAAGGCATCAGCCATTAATGGCACAATATAAGGACTTTTTGTAAGCGTTCACTCACTTTT